>JAFPPJ010000341.1 GCA_017410745.1 Oscillospiraceae bacterium | reverse complement strand
TCGCTGCGCGGGACACATATTTACCGCCCTTATATACGGTATAGCCGCTATGTATCTTCATTACTACGGCTTGATAGGCGCGGGAGTCATCGCGGCGGGCGTGCTCGCTTGTGCAGTAGTGAGTGAGGTGAAGTGCAGGAAAGAAAAACTGGCAGGTAGAGAGGAGCGGTCATCCGGGCGGAGGCACATACTGCCGGTTGTAATCTGTTGTGGGGTGGCCATAATATCATATATCCCCTGGATCAGGGTGCTTATGGGGCAGATAGGACAGGTTTCGGCAAGTTACTGGATCCAGCCCGTGACCTGGAGGACGATACCGGGATGCGTGAAATACATATTCAGCCCGGAATTCGAACAGAGTTATGTAAACTATATCTGCGCCGGTATCATGGTCGCATCATATTTATTCATGATGTTGAGATATCTGCGGCATAACGGGAAAGATTCCGTGGATTCGGGACATAAGGACCGGGCTCGGGATCATGCTGCTTCGTTATACATATTCGGAAGTGCAGCTGTTCTCGCAGGAGTCATAGCTGCGGGGATCGCCGCTTCGATCATCATAAGACCCGTATTTGTATACAGATATATGATGCCCGCGATGTTCATTTTCTGGACCGGATATGCTGTTCTGATCGGCAAAACAGTGGAAGAGAAGCCTCGAATTGTTACAATAGCAATTGTTATTGTTACAATTGTTACAATCGGAGCGACGTGTATCCGAAGCTTTAATCTCTTCAGATGGGAGGAAGCACGCAAGGCTGAGGGCATGAGGCAGTTTGAGGTCACCCTTGATAAGATCAGGCAGGATTATCCCGATACTCTCATAGTCTGCAACTTCAACCACGTGCAGGCCATGATGTGGTATTACCTTGAGAATGACAGCGTTCTCTGGGGTTATACGGATGAGACTCTTATAGCTGATATATGTGATCGCTCTCCGATAGTCATGATCGACGATGCTTCCGACCTGAAGGAGATGCTTGCAGGGCGCGGCCAGTCGGAGTTTCTCTTTTTCGGCAGCGGGAATGCCAGAGATGAGATCATAGAAGACTGGAATTCTTATGAATTTTTTACAGAAATGTTACATAATAGTTGCTTTTTGGAAAGGTATTATATTAATATATATAAAGTAGCGCTCAAATCGACGGAAAGTAATCCCTAATGAAGAAAATCAAGATCAAATTAAGACGTGTCATAATAGGTGCCGCTGCAGGGGCTATAGCCGCAGCAGCGCTTGTTTTAAGTGCTTTTGCATTCAGTTCGGAAGCTGACAGCGATTCCTCGAGAGTCGTTGAAGAGATGGACGGAAGCGGAGCATATATAACCGCAGAGGCTGCCGAACTCGACGATGTGATCGATGTTGAGACCGGTGAAGCTGTCCGCACGGTGGAAGTCCTCGGTGCGACCAAGGATTATCTCTCAAGCATGACTCCTGAAGAGATCCAGAGCCTTTCTTCGGAGGCACTGGCTATCGAGGGGCTTGATACTTCACTTGCTGACGGCAATCTTGTTACCAGAGGCATTACTTTTGAGGTCCCCGAGGGATATGAAGCATCTCCCGACAGACCGGGGATGTATGTGCCTAAGCGTTACCCGATAGATGCCAGCAACATGGTCTATTCAGAATTTGATGCCGATTACACACTTCAGATGATGGACGAAGCGTATTTCGAGCAGATGGTAGAGCAGAACTTCGCCATGGCTTACGGTACGGATATCGATGTAAATATCACCGAGTATACGCCTTATACCATTGACGGTGTGCCTTCGATCAGAGTCAAGGCAGAGTATGATCTGGACGGCAATCATGTGACCAGTCTGATGATCATCGTTAACGGATCCAAGACCTATACGGTTGTATATACCCAGACACATGATTATGACCGCATGGAGCTTTTCGAAGCGAGTGCAGCCAGCATTCATGTTCAGAAATAATATAGTTGTTGACACATACCTGTATCTGTGATATTTTATTTAGGTGTGTGAAAGCATATAGCAAAGCAGAGTATCCGCTCTCACCCGTCGGTCATCTGGCATCGCACGGCGTCAACATATTTTTTCGGACAGATGTTTCTGTCAGGACTTTATGTGAGTGGATAGTTATGCT
>JAFPPJ010000340.1 GCA_017410745.1 Oscillospiraceae bacterium | reverse complement strand
TATCACTATTACGATGGATCACAGCTCATAACCCTTGAGAAGATAAAGCAGCTCAGAAAACTGGGAGCCTCCCTTTTTGAGATAAAACAGATACTTGACGGCAAGGTCAGCGAATCTGATATCATAGAGAGCAGGATAAAGGAGACTGACAGGCTGCTGTCCGAGCTCAGAGGCTACGACCCTTCGACTGTTTTGTCAGATACAGTGAAGGTCGATGAACAGATCGACCACAGGCCGTTTCAGAGCTGCAGATGTATCTGTATCTGCGAAAACACCGAACGGGAAGACCTGGGAATGTCGGTGGGAAAGCTCTACGAAAGAGCATCGCGTGATGGTATGGAGATAAAAGGCTCCCACTTTGTGATATTTGAAGGCCTTGACAAGGACGGCGATTTTTCCATGAAGACCTGTCTTCCCGTAACAGGGGGCGCAGATGAGGATATATGGCAGATATCCGGGGAGAAGTGTATACATATCACCTTCCGGGATGGTTTCTCTGCGGTGAGGAAAGCACATCTCATGTTAAGGGACTATGCCGCGGCAAACGGCATACACCTTGCCGACAGGGTATATGAAGTGTATAACAGGGATATGACCGTTGATGTATACTATGCTGTGCAGGAATGATGCAGGTATCCCGGAAATGTTCTGTAACAGGATTAATGATTAATGTGTATAAAATAGCCTTAATAAATTAATCAATAAATTGTAATAAATGACAAAATTTATGCCGATGTCGATATTTTTGCTTTTCGTGCAAAAAAAGTATTGACATCGGCGGATTTTATCGTATAATTAGTATTGTGATAAATTAGTCTATCCGCATCTGTTCTGCAGGACAGTGTATGAGGAAAGCCTTCCGTGACGGGAAGCGCTGTTCATTTGTCCAGCGATGGGGTTTCACGGTTTGTAAGTTATTCGGAGCAGGTTTGCAGATAATGTGCGGAGATAGGAAAGGGGGAAAAGAATGAAAGGCAGAAAGTGTCCGAACTGTGGCGCAGAGCTGGTATTGTCAAGATCAAAGGCTATGTATGAGTGCCCCTTCTGCGGCTCGGGATTTGATGCGGAAAAGGACGAAAAGGAAAATATAAGCCGCAGCATGAACAGCTTTGATGAGGAGATATTCCGCGTCGAACGTGACTTTGCAGAGGCACGCAGGAAAAAGCAGACCGGAAAGTGCATAGATACCATCATTTACTGTATGAATGAGCTGAGGACTCCCGAAAAGATCGAGTCGATGATAAGGAGCAGCCTTCTGACAAGCAGTGACACCGCTGCAGAGGGCATAAAAGAAGAACTCATAAATACAGTTAGACCTCGTATAGACGGAGAGCTGAAAGCAGGGGAACGCATCATATTCTACAAGGATCATGGCATCTTTTCCAAAGGAAAGGAGTTCACGGTGCTTACAGACAAACGATTCATTTTCTTCAAAAAAAAGAACACGCTCTCTGCTTATCACACTGAAATAAGCACTCTTAAACTGAGCGACAGCGGCGATTGTGCCATGTGGTACATAAACGGCGATCTTGAGAAATGTATCATGTCTATGGATTTCAGCGGGCAGCTCACAGGAGCGGCGATCGCCCTTGCGTGTCTCTCATGCTTTGATCAGCAGCATGACCATGAGCGCATAAGGCTTATATGAAAGCCACAAAAAAGCAAGATCTATAACAAAGGAAAGGTAAAGTATGAAAAAGAAGATCATATCTATACTGGCAGCAGCCAGTGTCCTCTTGTCAGTCGGCTGTTCCGATAGTGACTATGAGTCAGAGGAACATGCAGATACCGCGGAGGTGACAACAGTTGCTGAAACATCTGATGATGCGGAAGAAACAGAGCCCGCTGATGATGACAGCGATGCAGAAGCAGAGGAAACATCTGATGATGCAGCACAAGCAGTTACAAAGGGCATAAAGGGCTTTTCCCTGTCGGTAAACAGCTCCGACGGAAAGATGAACATCACCCGCGCTCCCAAGAAATCAACACCCATGGGTGATCCCGATACCTGGACGATATTCATCTACCTCTGCGGTACAGACCTTGAGGACAATATTGCTGCAGCTACACTTGATATCGTACAGATGGCACAAGCGCAGACCAGCGATAACGTAAGGTTCGTGTTCCAGACAGGCGGTACCGAGACATGGCAGATCGAGACGATGGATCCTAATGCCTGCGAGCGCTACGTTGTAGAGGACAATGATATTCGCCTTGTGGATTCCGCTCCTCTGACCAATATGGGCGACCCGAGCACCCTCGAGAGCTTCCTTGAATGGGGCGTATCTGCATATCCTGCAGAGAAAATGGGCTTTATATTCTGGGATCACGGCGGAGGAAGCATCACAGGTGCCTGTGTGGATGAGCTCCATGAGCGTGATACTCTGTCACTGGCGGAGATAAATTCGGCATTTTCCGATGTTTACGAGAATATGACCGATAAATTCGAGTTCATAGGCTTTGACTGCTGCCTTATGGGAACAGCGGAGACCGCCAATGTACTTGCTACATATTCCAGATATTTCTACGGCTCTCAGGAATCTGAACCGGGTTCGGGCTGGGATTACACAGCTATCGGCAACTTCCTTGCGGAGGATCCTTCCGCAAATGGCGCTGATCTCGGCAAGGTGGTAACTGACAGCTTCTATGATGAATGTGCTGCAGCCGATCAGGAGAGCGGCTGTACCTTCACTATCATCGACTGTGAGAAATTCGATGATTTTGCCATTGCCTTCAACGATTATGCAAAGGATCTCTACACCGCTGCAGCCAGCGACCTGGGAGGGATAGTCAGAGGTGTAAACGAGGCCGATAACTTCGGCGGCAACGATAAGAGCGAGGGCTACACCAATATGGTGGATATCGGCGGCATCATAAACAACTGCGCATCCTACGCCGATGGAAGCAAGGTGCTTGCGGCTCTTGATGACTGCATCGTTTACAACAAGAACGGCACAAATCACACCGGTGCCTCCGGTCTGTCCATCTATTATCCTCTGTCTGTAGAGGGTTCTGAGGAACTCAAGATATTCTCCGGTATATGCATCAGCCCCTATTATCTTTCACTGGTGGACATGGTCGCAAAGGGCTATACAGGCAACGGTTATGACGAACAGGTGTTCTTCACCGAGGATGGCGGCTGGTCTAATGATGACTGCGAAGGCAACTACGACACATATTTCGATGATGAGAGCTACGGCGAGAGCGGTGAGAGCAGCCTTATAACCTTTGCTCAGGAGCCTCATCTCGATGAAAACGGCATCTATACCTTCACCCTCGATGAACAGGGATATGAATATGCTGCAGGTGTTACTGCATATATCTATCTTGGCATCGACGAGGAGAATGTAGTAGAGTTGGGAGAGACCGATGACATCTATATTGACTGGGAGACAGGCACATTTGCCGATAATTTTGACGGCTACTGGCTGGCACTTCCCGATGGTCAGATACTTCCTACATATATAGTTGATTCCACCGAAGAATACACTGTGTTCACCTCTCCCATCATGCTCAACGGAGATCGCACCAATCTGCGCGTGCGCGTGTACACTGATTATACCGTTGTTGTAGAAGGTGCATGGGACGGCATCGATGAGAACGGTATGGCAGCAAGAGAGATAAAGAAGATCTCAGCAGGGGATACTATAGTGCCTGTTTACTATCTGCTGGATGAGTCGGACTTCTCCGGTGAAGAATACTCCTGGCAGGATGGCGACAATATCGCATATGATTATCTCCCCTCCGCAGATTACTACTATGGTTTCGGCATAGACGATGTCTACGGCGATTACTACATTTCTGATTTCGTAGTCTTCAGTATCGACGAGGAAGGCAATATCTCCTTTGATAAGAACTGATAAGGCATAAATATCGTATGATAAAGGCATACCCGTTGACTATTTAGTCAATGGGTATGCCCTTTAAAAAAGAAAGGAACAGAAATGGATAACAACGCTTCGGGCGGAAAAAGAGGGAAGAACAGACCCTATCTTATATATCTGCAGCAGAAGTCTGCTCTGACCAAGC
>JAFPPJ010000339.1 GCA_017410745.1 Oscillospiraceae bacterium | reverse complement strand
TTCCCTGTGATAGGGCGTGCCGCATTCCACGCATACGACTACATCGTCGTCGTCGGTGAATACCTTGCCGCAGACCATGCATTTATGTCCTGTGTATAACATATCCTACTCCAAAACTGCCTGTGCGCACTATCCGGAGGATGTACGGGCAGTACATTCCATAACTTCTAAAAACACATACCGGCGAGCGGTATTCCACCGCTCGCCTCAGACCATAAACGTGCTTTCAGGCGTTCTCTATGAGCGCCTTCAGATTATCCTTGGGGATGAATCCTATGTGCTTGGCGGCCTCAGCGCCGTCCTTGAGCACAACAAGTGTGGGGATGCTCATAACGCCGAACTCCTGTGCGAGATCCGGGTTCTCATCTACATCCACGGAATAGAACTCCACCTTGCCGTCAAATTCATCTGCAAGCTCATCTACGATGGGAGCGAGCATCCTGCAGGGGCCGCACCATGTAGCGTTGAAATCGATAAATGCCTTCGCTGCGCTCTTTGCAGCGGAAATGTCATTGTTTGCAACAGTATTAAGCATAACTGCTCCTTTCATGTCGGGGGTCTTCATACAGACCCATACTGCATTATATCATATATTATGTCAAAATGCAATAGTATATTGGTAAAAAAATTGCGGTAAAATGCCGTCAGATGCGGTTATTCATACAATTCACATCTTTCTTGCGTATGCCCTGTAATGTCAGTTTACATAAAAATTTAACAATATTCTGTATATTATGCTAAAGTCACAACATTTTGTTGAAAAATGTGTTGAGATGTGGTATAATCTACTAAGAGATAACAAGATTGGAGGTGTGAGCATGAAAAAGATCGTAATCACCGTATTATTTGCCGCACTGCTCGTATCCTGTGCGGAAGAGCCGCTTACCAACAATCCCCCTGTTGTTAGGGAAAAACCTGCGGCTGTGGCCGAGTCTGAACAGGCACAGGCGGAGACTCCGGAGACCGCAGAGGAAGATAAGGATGAAACTGCTCCCAGGAAGGGCAAGCTTAAGGCTGCCGAACAGACGGAGCTGTTCTATACATATCAGAGCCGCCTTAGTGCGGGTAAGGATTTCCTTGTCGGCGCAAAGGATGACGGCACCGTGCTCATATGTGCTGCTGACAGCGTGCCTGCGGGGTTTACCGCAGATGTCAGCGGATGGACGGGCATCACAGCCGTGTGTGCCGCCGACAGCTATGCGGCGGGACTGTGTTCTGACGGCACTGTGGTATACGCTTCATTTGACGGCTCATCCGATGAACGCATCACCGCGCTCACCGATGTGATCGGCATAGCAGCCGATGACAGTACATTCGGCGCGCTTCGCAGCGACGGCACGGTGGTATTTATCACCGACGGCGGCGGAGATTGGGCGGATGTGAGCGGATGGAACGATATTGTACGTATAGACGTCGGAGACAAGTGCATCACAGGCGTGAAGTCCGATGGAACTGTACTAATCGCATATGAACCTGATGAAGAGCATATCCTTGATTTTACTGACGGGCTGAAGAATGTGAGCGGCGCAGCTGTAGGCGACGAAGGTGCACTGTACACCCTGAGGAAGAACGGCGCACTGACCCGTGACACCGCTAAGATAAACGGTGATGAACATGCCGTGGGTATATCCGTGCGAAACAAAACGCCCGCATGGACGGATGTGAACTGCAATGTCCATTTCGGAGAATACTTCTACGACAGGGGCACGGCTGTGTCCGTTGTGTCCGGTGACGACAACGCATTTATCCTCAAAAGCGACGGCACGGTGGCGGCTGTCAGAAAGCCCGATGATGATACATTCACGGGCTGGCAGGAATGGAAGCTCTTTGATTCGGAGATAGCGGAGTATGCATCGGCAGCATCCGATGAAAATACAGCGGAAGCGCCCGTGGATACACCCGCAGAAGAAGAGGATGCCGAAGAGGAGGTCTTCAACGGTAGCCATATAACCGCTGATGAAAAATACACCGCCATAAACAGCGACGGCACGATCTTCTGCTTCGATGAATACGGCAGATACCATAACATCAAGGGATTCAAAGATCCCGTATCCATCATGGAATGCGACACCTATCTTTACGTTACGATGAAGGACGGTAAAATAGGCGTATATGACCTGTTCTTCGACAAGAGGCTCAACCTTGAAAATGAGCTGTTAGGTGCGGGCGAGGAGAAGAAGCTGCTCGAAAATGTCCGCAAGTACGAATACGGTGCGGCGCTGTACAAGGACGGCACTGTGAAATGCGCGGGTCTTTCGGAGAATATAGGTCTTATCTTCGAGGATGCGGCAGAATGGGAAAATATAGAGGATATCGCTTTCTATGAGAACCTGCTGTTCGGCATCACCTCCGACGGAAGAGTGAAAAGCTCATGCGTGGATTCGAGCCCGTATCTGTCAGTAAAGGCTGAGACCGAAGGCTGGACGGATATCGCAAAGGTCGGCTACAGCAAGAACAACGCTGTATTCGGACTTCACAAGGGCGGTACTGTATCCGCTGCGGATATATCCGGTGAGAATGCGGAGCTTATCTCGCTGCTTGCCGCTGTAACGGATGCAAAGGATATTGCGGTGACCTACGGCGAAAGACCGTCAGTCTATGTGCTGAGTACAGACGGCACTGTGCGCTGGTATGCATATACCGATGATACCGCCGCCGAGGAGATCATCGCAGAGGATATCACCGAGATAAACATCATGGGCGGACGCAGAAGAAACGACATCGTCATGATGAATGCAGACGGCGAGCTTCTGTCTACCGCAGAAAGGTTCGCTCTTGATGATCCGTTTACTGTGAAGTGATACTATTCGTCGAGGTACTTCACGCAGGAGAGCGCTGCAACATTGCCCTCGCCTGCGGCCTTGACGAACTGATAGGGCTTGCCTGCGATATCTCCGCAGGCAAACACGCCCTTCACCGATGTGGACATATCCCTGCCGGTGACGACGTGTGCGCCGTCCGTGTCAAGTCCGTACATGAGCTTTGCGGGGGCTACGCTCTCGCGCAGCACGAATATTCCGTCCGTATCGTATTCACCGCCGTCGGTGATGAGCCTGCCCCGTTCAAGGCGCACAGGCTTGCCGCCTATGACGGTGATATTTTCCTGCCCGAAGGAGACATCGCCCTTGTACATGGGGAGATAGTATACCTTTGCACACAGCTGTGCAAGGAACTCTGCCTCCTTTGCCTCATCCGCAGAATAGGCTATGACCGATACGGTCTTTCCTCGGTAGAGCGGGGCATCGCAGGTGGCGCAATAGC
>JAFPPJ010000338.1 GCA_017410745.1 Oscillospiraceae bacterium | reverse complement strand
TGGCATACCAGTCGGAAAACTCTTTTACAAACCGGGTATACTGCTTCTTCACTTCGGATCTGTTCGGGAGCTTTGCTGTAAGCTCGAAATTGTGCATATCCATATTCTATTCTCCATTTATCAGTTGGCAATGCCCGGTCGGCACAGCCAAATCGACACGGTCGATCGGCGATATCGTTGATATTTGCCTGCGAACCTGTTTCGTTGGCGGCTCGGTAACTTTTGTTTCTGCATTGCCGTCTCTCACATAGTTAATTCTATCATAAATCCACTGTTTTGTCAAATGAGGGGATCGTCTTATTGCATTTGTGAATACAAAAATTCGTCATATCTATTGCATTTGCCGTTAATATATGCTATAATTTCTATGTGATACTATTCAGGATGGAGTGATTCACTTGGACGAGAATATATATAACCCCGAGGAGAATATACCCGATGAAAGCATGGTGATGCCGTCCGATGCCCCTGTGGAGCAGCCGGAGCAGATCCGTCCCGGGGCAATACAGCCCGAAGCCGTACAGCAGGAGACTGTACAGCCCGAGACAATACAGACGGAAACAATACAGCCCGAGGGCAAAAAGCCAAAGAAAAAGAAAAAGGAGCGTCGGAACGACTCTCCCATACTTGGCGGTTTTCTGACGCTGGGCTTATACTTTATCATAAGCTTTCTGGTAGCCGTCGGATTTCAGTATGTGCCTGCGGGCCCCGTAAAGGACTTCTCGCAGGAGGCAGTCGGCATCATATGGCCGATCATACTTGTACTCATACTCGGATGCGGCTCCATATTCAAGGCAGGGCCCAAGAGCTTCGGCAAGGCTCTGCTCATATCCCTGCCAATGATACTAATAGGTGCGGGCACGCTCCTGTACAAGATAGGCGACACCATGTCGGACGAGGTATCGCTGCAAAGCACATCTGTCATAGCCCTCGGCATACTCTCTCTCGTGCGTGCGGCGATCGCAGAGACTACCGTATTCATCGGTGCGGTATCGCGGCGCATAGGTGAGCGTTACGGCAGGGATCAGGAGGGCGTATGGTACTCGGCTGTGATGTCGGGCGTGATATTCGCGGTACTGCATCTTATTGATATGCAGGAATTCAACGACAGCGCCCTGATATCCGTGGCGGCCTGCCTGTTCCTTGGCATACTCTACGCGGGGATATACTACCGCAGCATGAACATATATGCGATAATACTCCTGCACCTTATATGCTACAGCACCACCTGTCTCAACACCTTCATACACAGGGCATCCGCACTCAGCTACATAGGCGGGCTTACGGACACCACCATGCTCATACCCGCTGCGGCTGCATTCATATATGTATGCATCGTGCTTCGCAGGAAGAAGATACGCGAGGCTGTGGAGAACCTGTGCGGCAGTGAGGCTGCGGCGCTCCTGCCCCCCGATGTCATCACAAAGGAAGAGAAGCGCAGGCTCGACCGCGAGCGCGAGCAGCGCAGGATAGACCGTCTCAAGGAGCAGTACGCAGACGCTCCCCTGTCATTCAGAGTATTCAGGATATACATGCTCAAGCCCCTTGTGATCATCTGCCTTATCGCCGCAGGCAGCCTTGTGGTGTATGAGACGGTACTGTCGCTGATGCTCAGCGATGACGGCTATGAAAAGTGGGCGGCAGACGCATATCAGACCGCCGCCCGTGAGGACATAGAAACTCTCTCGCCCATAGACACGGAGGGTGCGGCAAGGATAAACGCCATCCCCGGAGGCAGCGCATCCGACACCTGGACGATATGCCTTTATCTCATAGGCTCAGACCTTGAGGATCTGGGCGAGAACGACCTTTCCGACTTCATCCGTATCAGCATATACGATGAGAAGGAAGATATAGCGAAGAAGAGCCGGAACGACATCATCTCCCGTTCAAAGCGCTTCTCCGACGAGCTTGACAAGAAGGGCGTTGACCTGCCCGCATACCTCTCCGACCCCGTAAAGCCCGTGGCATACGAGATAAACCTCACCGAATCCGTCACCGCCACCGACCGCAAGGGTGCGGCGGCTTCCGACCTTGACGAGATCGTGTCGGGCGACTGGGGCGACAATGTAAACATCATCGTACAGACAGGCGGCACAAGGCGCTGGAGCAAGAACGACATCAACCCCAACCGCACACAGCGCTTCCTCATAAAGCACGGCAAAATGGAGAAGATAGACGACATATCCATCAGGAACATGGCATCACCGGACACTCTTGCCGAGTTCATGCAGTACTGCAATGAAAACTACCCTGCCGACCATAATATGCTGGTGTTCTGGGATCACGGCGGCGGTTCCTTCGGCTACGGCATGGACAGGATATACGGCAGCATGCTCAGTCTGGCAGACATACGCACCGCCCTTTCCAAGGTATACACCCCCGACAGGCAGAACCCCGCATTCGATGTAATCGGCTTCGATGCGTGCCTTATGGCAAACCTTGATGTGGTGCACTATCTTGACGGCTATGCATCCTACCTTGCGGTGAGCGAGGAGAGCGAGCCTAATCAGGGCTGGAACTATGCACCGTGGCTGCAGGCGCTGTCGGAAGACCCGTCCATGAGCCCTGCCAAGCTGTCCATGACTGTTGCCGATGCATACATGGACTACTACATGACCATGAACCTTGCGGACAATATCTACACATCCGTACTCGGCAGCACAGACGTGACATTCTCCGTCCTTGACGAGAACAAGGGCTGCGAGCTTTACGATGCGTACTGCGAGCTTGCAAGGACACAGCTCGCCGACTCCGCTGGAAATATGTCCGTTCTCACCGACATAGGCCGATGCGGCAACAAGTCCACACACTACGCCTCGGATGCCGCATCCGTGTTCAATCTGGTAGACCTGGGCGGATATGTGGATCATCTCATAGACACATACCCCGAGCAGTCGAGCAAGATAAAGGATCTTATCCATGAGACGGTGCTCTATCACCGTGAGAACGGCTACCTCAGCGACTCACAGGGCATATCCGTATTCCTGCCCTGCAGCGTGGATTCCTATTCGGGCTTCTCATACGCCCTTGAATACATCTACGACATATGCGAGGACGAGAACATACGCGCGCTGTATTACTACAAGACCGCAGGCTGTCTCAACGACGACATGCTGACTCACATGGGCACTCTCACAGACAAGACGCCGAGCATCATACATCTTGCACCCTTTGAGCGCTTCTCAAAGACCGACCCCGTGATAGACGAGGAGGGCTTCTCCATACCGCTCAGCGATGAGCTTTCGGACATGATCGTCAGCTACTACACGGAGAATGCGATATATGACCCGGGCAGCGGCAAGCTCATAGAACTGGGCTTTGACGAGACTGCGTCCCTTAACGGCGAGGGTGATCTCCTCTGCGACTTTGACGGCACATGGATATTCCTTGACGGCGTTCCCCTTTCCACCGAGATACAGAGCTCCTCTGCATCCTCCGTGGAGTACCGCGCAGAGGTGCTCTGCGATATGATGCCCGCATACCTGGTGTTCTCCTACGACCGTGACAGTGAAGCATACACCATCAACGGCGTGACAGCGGCATCCGACGATGAAAACCCGAACCTATTCGTCAACACCAAGACACTGAAGGAGGTCACGGCGGGCACCGTGATACAGCCCATATACGCTGTGACCGATATGGACACCGGCGAGACTGTGAAGGAAACGGGCAACAACGTCACATTCTCGGCTAATTCCGCCATCACCCGCTCCTGCCTTGAAAACGGCTACTACGTCTCCTCTGCGATCATATCCGACCTGAGAGGCGACATCTACTCATCCAAAGTAGTAGGCAGCACTGTATCTCACGGTCAGGTATCCGACAGGAAGATAGACCCGGAAATAACAAACGACCACTGATAAAGTGGCCGTCGGGCAAAGCCCGAAGTTACCCGCCGGGCAAAGCCCGGTATTACCCGCCGGGCAAAGCCCGGAGTTACCCGTCGGGCAAAGCCCGAAGTTACCCGATACGCATTTGTGAGGGACTGTTATTATATCCTCGGAGCATAGGATAGTTCCACTTAAACACGAAAAGCGGCACATGACGTGCCGCTTTTTATGTAATGGAGCTGACATGAGAGGTCGGGAATACTCATTACTCATTATTCATTATCTCATCTAATATCTTTTT
>JAFPPJ010000337.1 GCA_017410745.1 Oscillospiraceae bacterium | reverse complement strand
TGCACCTGTCCGAATATCGACGGCACAAAGGGCACGGGCGGCTGTACCTTCTGCACGGAGGGCAGCGGCCATTTTGCAGGAGACAGGCACAAGAGCATAACGGAGCAGTTCTCCGATGAGTGCGCCGTCTATGAGAAGAAGTGGGGCAAGGGTCTGTATATCCCCTATTTCCAGGCGAACACCAACACCTACTGTGATACGGAGAAGCTGCGAAGATGTGCGGCAGAGGCACTGTCACACGAGAATACGGTCGGTCTTGCCATATCCACCCGCCCCGACTGCATATCACCGGCTATGGCCGATCTGCTGGGTGAACTGTCGCAGCAGACCTACCTCACGGTGGAGCTCGGCGTGCAGACCGTCCACGATGAGACCGCACGGCGCATAAACCGCTGCCACACCTATGATGATGTGCTCACAGCCGCGGATATGCTCTGTTCAAGGGGCGTGAACATATGCGCACATATAATAGACGGCCTCCCGGGCGAGGACTTTGACATGATGATGGACACTGCACTCGCTATGGCGAAGCTGCCGCTCCATAGCATAAAGATACATCTGCTCCATGTGCTCAAGGGCACTCCCCTTGCCGCAGATCTCCTCGAAGGCAGATATACGCCTCTTACACGGGAGGAGTATGTGGATATAATATGCGCACAGCTCGAGGTGCTGCCGCCCACACTGGTGATACAGCGGCTCACCGGCGACGGCGCAAGGGATGAGCTTCTTGCTCCGCTGTGGAGCTTAAAGAAGCTCACAGTACTCAATGAGATAGACAAGCAGCTTGCACGCACAGGCAGTATGCAGGGCCTGCATTACAGGGGTGATGTATGATGAACGGCGATACCGGCGGCAGCGGCCGCCGCAAGCGCATCATCACCGCAGCAGCGGTGCTTGCAGGGCTTCTGCTACTGTTCGCCGTGATAAACCTCATCACGGGCAAGGCGGCAGACAGCACAGTGATCATAGACGGGAAGCCCTATCTAACGTCCGCCCGCTCCCTCGACCTTACCCTCATGACCGATGAGGGGCTCGGCGAGATGAGCAGGTTCACACGTCTCAAGGAGCTTTCCATCAAGCCGTATATTGCAGAACTCACACGAAGCATAGACGAGGACGAATTCATGGACGATCAAACGAAGGCACGGCTCACCGCAGAGGCACACGAGCTCCATCCCGACTGCACCATGATAGAGGATGTCTCCTTTCTGTCCTCTCTTGACGGGCTCGAATCCCTGTCCCTCGAATACTGCGGCGTCAGCGACATCTCATGCCTGAAAGGGCTGAGCTCGCTGGAAACGCTCAATATCTCCCACACGCAGGTAACGGACATCTCCCCCGTATATGATATGCCCGGCATAAAGACGGTATATACCGAGGGCATCGTCTTCTCGGATGAGCAGTTAGAGGCTATGGCGGCGCACGGATTCAGCTATGAGGCAGGCGATGAGGATGAGGTGCGCATGATGATAAGGAATATGGAGGCACAGCGATGATACAGGATATATACCCGTCTTCCCTTGATAACAGCTTTAAAGTCTGTCAGCCGAAGGGAAGCGACAGCTTTCTCGCATTTGACGGCAGCGGACGGCTGTTGGCATCCACCGGCGGTGATCTCCGCTTTCCCGACGGTGATATGCTCGGCATGCCCGATGCGGTGTATCTTTTCTCCGTGGACGACAGAGCGTATTTCCTCGTGCAGCAGGAGATACAGACCCCCGACGGATACGGCTATTATACGATAAGAGAGCTGCGGGACAGATTCGGCGGCATCGATTCCTGCCGCACAGAGCTGTTTGCGGCATTCACCGCATATCATCTGTGGAAATGGTATAACGACAACCGGTTCTGCGGTTACTGCGGCGGCAGACTGAGGCGCAGCCTCACCGAACGCGCGAGGGTATGCGAATGCGGCAGTACGATATATCCGAGGATAAACCCCGCCGTGATAGTCGGCGTGATAAAGGGCGACAGCATACTTATCACAAGATACCGCACGGGTTACAGGCATAACGCACTTGTGGCAGGCTTCACCGAGATAGGAGAGACACTCGAACAGACCGTGGAGCGCGAGGTATACGAGGAAACGGGTATACGCGTGAAGAATATACGCTACTACAAGTCCCAGCCCTGGGGAATGGCTCAGGATATACTCATAGGCTTCTTCTGCGAGGCAGACAGTGATGAGATACATATGGACGAGAATGAGCTGAAATACGCCGAATGGGTAAGGCGGGAGGACATAGTGCTCCAGCCCAATGACATAAGCCTTACCAACGAGATGATGAAGGTATTCAAGAGAGGAGAGAAAGTATGAAGCTTGCAGAGGCATTACAGGAAAGAGCAGATCTCAACTGCAAGATAGAGGAGCTCAGAAAGAGGATAAACCTTTCCCTGCTCGTGCAGGAGGGCGAAGAACCGCCCGAGGAGCCGAGTGAGCTCATAGAAGAGCTCGAAGCGTCCTGTGCGAGGCTCACGGAGCTCATCTCAGTGATAAACATCACCAACTGCTCAGTCAAGGCGGATGGCATGACCCTGACGGAGATCATAGCGAAGAAGGATATCCTCTCGCTCAGATGCTCGGCGTACCGCGATATGGTACATACCGCTTCACAGAGCGTATACCGTGCGCGCGGCACGGAGATACGCATAGTACCGATGATACGCGCAGCAGAGCTGCAGAAAAGTGCCGATGCCGCTGCCAAGGAGATAAGGCGGCTCGACAATCTGCTCCAGGCCACGAACTGGAGCACGGAGCTTATAGAGAAATAATATGACGGTAGTCCGTTCAGAGTGCATATCAGAGCCCCGTCTGCTCGGAAGACGGATCTTGGCGACGCTTGGGCGGTGTCGCAGGTTCGACTCCTGCAAGCATAGTTATGCCCCGACAGCGCACAAATGCATCGTTACCCTTTATTATTACTACCGGATATGGGCTGCTCGGACGAGGGCGGGTACGGGGATATTTTATCACAAGAGGGATATTATGAGTATTACAGTGAATATATATTATACCGGGAAGAACGGTGCTGCAAGACGGTTTGCCGAGGAAATGACCTCTTCCGGGATAGTCTCGCAGGTGCGTGCCGAAGAGGGCAACGAGCGGTATGAGTATTTCTTTCCCGCAGACGACCCGGAGACAGTGCTGCTCATCGACCGCTGGAGGGACGAGGATGCCATAAGCGTGCATCACAAGTCCGATATGATGGTGAAGATAGCCGCACTCAGGGACAAGTACCGTCTTCATATGAAGATAGAGAAGTATACAGACCTGCCCGACGAGAAGAGGAGATAAGATGAGCAAGTTCCGTTTGCAGCACATGCCCGTGGAATGGCATGAGATAATAGACGAGGAATCCACTTTGCCCGCCACGCAGGCGACCCTCAAAGAAAAGGCTACGCTTGTGGGGCGCACCGGCTTCATGATGCTGTCGGTAGGTACGAGCGCATGGCGTGTGCGTGCCGCGATGAACAAGATATCCCGCGTGCTCGGCATCACCTGCAACGCAGATATAGGCCTTGTATCCATCGAATATACCTGCTATGAGGGCGATCAGTCCGCAGGCGGCACGCTTTCGCTGAGCACCACGGGCATCAACACCCACAAGCTGATGTACCTGAGGGAATTTGAAGACGGCTTTGCCGACCGCGCCAACAGATATTCCGTGACGCAGTTCCACCGCATCCTCGACAAGATAGGCGCGCTCCCCGCAAACTACAATGCACTGCAGCTGTCAGCCGCATCCGCCGTTGCCTGCTGTGCCTTCACGTTCCTGCTCGGCGGCGGCCCCATAGAGATGATACTCGCATTCTTCGGCGCAGGCACGGGACAGTTCGTGCGCAAGAAGCTGATAGAGAAGCACGTCACCCTCATAGCAAATGTGGCGGCGGCGGTGCTTTCCGCCTGTCTTATGTATATGCTGCTGATGCTCGGTGCGGAAAAGATATTCCGCATATCCATCATACACCGTGTGGGATATATATGCTCGATGCTGTTCGTTATACCGGGCTTCCCGCTGATAACTGGCTTCCTCGACCTTGCAAAGCTCGACCTTCGCTCGGGTCTTGAACGTCTCACCTACGCCGTGATAATAATCGGCACCGCGACTCTCACGGGCTATGTCGCGGCAAATGTGACGAACTATTCGCCCGGCAGCTTCGAGGACTTCGCCTGCTCTCCCCAGTTCATGCTGATAATGCGCATGATATGCAGCTTCTTCGGGGTATTCGGCTTCTCCTATCTGTTCAACACTCCCCGCAAGGTCGGTGCAACTGCGGGCGTCATAGGCATGATAGCGAACACCCTGCGCCTGACGCTCATCGACTTCACGCCCGTGCCCATAGGAGTTGCGGCATTCATAGGCGCACTTGCCGCAGGCCTGCTCGCATCCCTCACCGGCAAGTTCAGGGGCTACCCGAGAATATGCCTTACTGTGCCGTCCATCGTCATTATGGTGCCCGGCATGTTCATGTACAAGGCAATATACTACCTCGGTCAGAACGATATATCGGAAGCAGGGGTATGGCTCGCAAAGACACTGCTGATAGTACTTGCACTCCCTCTCGGACTTATATTTGCCCGTATATTCACCGATACCAATTTCAGAAAAAGCTCGTGATGATGCCTACAAAGCGGTATCGTCAGCACCCGTTCCCATTTGTGCAAATGTACACCTCCGACAGCTAATTGTTCATTTTTCCTTGACACAATGCCATTCTTATGGTACAATGGAAAAAATGTGCATATCGTCCGCTCAGGGCGCTTATGCATCATACTGTTTCCACAGGCGGCCCGAAACGCCCGCAAACGCTTGTATGCGGTCAGGCGGAGAGCGTCTGTAATCAAAAAGGAAACAGTTTTATGGAGGTACTTATGAAAAAGGGAACATTACTTAAGAACGCGGCAGCGGCTGCGGCAGCACTGCTGATGTGCGCATGCATGAAGATCGACATGGACTGCGAGCTCAAGAAGGACGGAACTGCCGACCTTACCTTCACCTATGCGATATCCTCACAGTACGCGAGCGATGAGGATATGGCAGACGGCGAGCATGAGATACAGCACTTCAACTATGACGGTCAGGACTATGTGGGCTACTCCGAGAGCCATACATATTCATCCTATGCGGAGCTCACCGCGGATATGACCAGTCTGTCCGAGGACGGCACCACGCTGTTCAGCACCGCTACGGCCGAACAGAAGAAGGGTCTTTTCACCACAACATATGTATTCGACGCTGTCAGCACCAATCTCATGGGCAGCGAGGAAATGAAGACGGATGACGGCACGGACTATTCCGCTATGGCAGCCCAGATGCTCGACGTTTCATTCTCCATCGCCATGCCCGGCAAGATCACCGAGGCAGGCGGCGGCACGATAGAGGGCAACAAGGTCAAGTACAAGATGGCCACCAACGCGGAGACCTCATACCATGTGGAATCCAGCGAGACCAACGTATCCAATATATGCATATGCGCAGGTCTTGCACTTGCGGTGATAGCAGCTGCCATCGTAGTACTCACCAAGAAGAAGGGCGGCAATTCTCCCGACCCCTCCGCTGCATACAGCGCACCCTCTTACGACGGCTTCTCACAGCCCGCTTATCCCCAGACACAGGCCGCACCCGTTCAGGACACGCCCGTACAGGATACGCCTGCTCAGGACGCTCCCGCATCCTCCGATGATGAGTGGAGCTCACCAGATCCCGACAATAAGCCCGACGATATACTGCTCTGATGTATATTTGACAAAGTTATATAGTGATATTTGTGCATATTATCTAAATTTCCGATTATTCAACGGACACTCAAAAAAACATCTTGAAAAATCGGGAGAAATGTAGTAAAATAATAGCGTATGATAGAATATCCCCGCATAGGGGTACTGGAGGTCTGCTTTATGTCATTAAAGCTCAATACATCGTATCTGGGCGGTTTTGTTTCCGACAAGGAAATGGCGCAGATAAAGGCTCAGACAGAGCTCGCTGCTCAGATCCTTGAGAATAGAAGCGGCGCGGGAAATGATTTTCTCGGCTGGCTCGATCTTCCCGTCAACTACGACAAGGAAGAATTTGCACGCATCAAGGCTGCTGCCGAAAGGATAAAGAAGGATTCCGAGGTGCTCATCGTTATAGGCATCGGCGGCTCCTATCTCGGCGCAAGGGCAGCTATAGAGCTCATGCGTTCACCGCTGTACAACAGCCTGAAGAAGGATACGCCCGACATATTCTATGTGGGCAACAGCATATCCCCCGCATATCTCAATGAGGTCATCTCCCTCGTTGACGGCAGGGATTTCTCCGTAAACGTAATATCCAAGTCCGGCACGACTACCGAGCCTGCACTTGCATTCAGGATATTCCGCAGCCTTCTCGAGAAGAGATACGGCAAGGACGGCGCAAAGAGCCGCATCTATGCCACCACCGACAAGGCAAGGGGCACACTCAAGGAGCTTTCCGACAAGGAAGGCTATGAGACCTTCGTTATACCCGATGATGTAGGCGGCAGATTCTCCGTCCTCACCGCAGTAGGTCTTCTCCCCATCGCAGTATCCGGCTGTGACATCGACAAGGTCATGGCAGGCGCTGCAAAGGCAAGAGAGGAGCTCAAGGCAGGCTTTGACAGCAATGACTGCTACAAGTACGCTGCACTGCGCAACATCCTCTACAGGAAGGGCAAGTCCACCGAGATACTCGTATCCTACGATCCTTCCTTCGCTATGATGGCTGAATGGTTCAAGCAGCTCTACGGCGAGAGCGAGGGCAAGGACAAGAAGGGTCTCTTCCCTGCTTCCTGCATATTCTCCACCGACCTTCATTCGATGGGTCAGTACATCCAGGACGGCACAAGGCTCATGTTCGAGACCGTCGTTGATATAAAGAAGCCCAAGTCCGACCTCTTCCTTGAGGACGACGCACAGAACCTTGACGGGCTCAACTTCCTCACAGGCCAGAATATGTCCGTAGTCAACAGACGCGCATTCGAGGGCACAGTTCTCGCTCATACCGAGGGCGGCGTTCCCAATATCGTGCTCGAGCTCGATGATACCGCTGAGGAGAGCTTCGGCTACATGGTATACTTCTTCGAGAAGGCATGTGCTGTAAGCGGCTATATGCTCGGCATCAACCCCTTCGATCAGCCCGGTGTTGAGAGCTATAAGAAGAATATGTTCGCACTTCTGGGCAAGCCCGGATATGAGGACAGGAAGGCAGAGCTTGAGGCAAAGCTTGGCAGATGACCGTATATCGCCGGGCATAATGCCCGCTATATAGCAGTGCAGATACGCCGCACAGAAAACGGCGAGGCTATGCGTTACGGTCTGCCTGCAAAAATCACCACTCGCCGGGAATGGAGTAATTATGGTTAAGATAATCACAGGTAACAAGGGATCCGGCAAGACCAAGATCCTCATTGATATGATAAACACCGCTTCCAAGACGACTAACGGCTATGTCGTTTGCATCGACAAGAACGACAAGCTCAAGTATGAGATAGGCCACAGCGTAAGGATCGTTGAGACCGATGCCAACAGGATCTATTCCTTCGAGGCTTTCTTCGGTCTCGTAGCAGGCCTCATCGCAGGCAACTATGATATCAAGGATATCTTCGTTGATTCCATACTCAAGGTAGGCGGCAATGACTTCGAGGCTCTCGGTGCTATGCTCACCAAGATCGACAAGCTCACTGCTGACGAAGTGAACGTAGTATTCACCGTATCTGCTGACAAGGCAGACCTTCCCGAGTCTGTTGTAAAGTACGCTATCAACTGATGAGCATACAGGCAGGAGCGGTCACGGATGTGCCGCTCCCGCCCCTTTTGAAATTTCATCAGCAAATTTACAAAAACCGCTTGACAGATCAGGTCAGGTATGGTATAATGATGTTTGTGTTATCGTTTAATGGAGTGTCAGATGTTCGATATTGGCAGGATATTTGAAAACACCGGGAGTGAAATGGATATTTCCTGTGAAATGTCCACAGAATTCACCGAAGGTCTTCACGGGATCTCGTTTGAGCATCCCACTTCCATAAAGGGCAAGGTCAGCAACCGTGCCGGGATAGTGACGCTCTCCTATGAAGCATCGGGCACTGTAAAGGCGCAGTGTGACAGATGCCTGAAGGATATAGTCCGTGACTTCTCGTACCATTTCGAGCATGTTGTGGTGCGCAGCATCACGGGTGACAACGACGATTACATAATTGCGGAGCATGATGAGCTTGATATGGACAGTACGGCTCTCGATGATGTTCTGCTTGAATTGCCGACAAAGATGCTCTGCAGCGACGGATGCAAGGGACTTTGCCCCGTTTGCGGAGCGGATCTCAATGAGACAGCCTGTGAACATTCGGCGTTGTAAGGCTGGTATACTATGGTAAGGAGGTGCTGATAAGATGGCAGTACCAAAGAGAAAAACTTCCAAGGCTAGACGTGACAAGAGGCGCAGTGCCGTTTGGAAGCTCGACGCTCCCGCTTTTTCAAGATGCTCACACTGCGGTGCACTGACCGTTCCTCACAGGGTCTGCAAGAACTGCGGTTATTACAAGGGCGTTGAGGTCATCAAGATGGACATATGACCGGACTTTGTGTCCTAACATCTGACGTTAAAAGCAGAGCGGCATCTCCTCTCTGCTTTTTTGTTACATCTGAGGGATAGTATGTCAGTTCCTATCAAATCAGTGGCAGAGCACAGCCCCGCTTCAAAGCACAGGATAGCCGCAGGCGATGAACTCATCTCCATCAACGGCTCTCCCATCAAGGATGTGCTCGACTATATGTTCTATGCATCCGAGAGCGTACTTACCGTGGTCACAAAGGGCGACGGGAAATATCGCATACACCGCATAGAGAAAAGCGAGTACGATGATCTCGGGCTCGAATTCGAGACCTATCTGATGGATAAGAAGCAGACCTGCCGCAACAAGTGCGTATTCTGCTTCATAGACCAGCTCCCGCCGGGTATGCGTGAGACTCTCTACTTCAAGGATGATGACGCAAGGCTCTCCTTCCTCCAGGGCAACTACATCACACTTACCAATCTCAAGGATGAGGATGTGGAGCGCATAATAAAGATGCGCCTGAATGTGAACGTATCCGTACACACCACAAACCCTGAGCTGAGAAAGCTGATGATGAAGAACCGCTTTGCGGGGGAAAAGCTGAAATACCTCAGACAGCTCACAGATGCGGGCATAATACTCAACTGCCAGATAGTGCTGTGCCCCGGTCTCAATGACGGTGACGAGCTTGTGCGCTCCCTCACCGACCTCGGCAGTATGATGCCGAACATCAGCAGCATCGCAGTCGTGCCGCTGGGCGTGACTAAATACCGGTGCGGGCTGTATCCGCTAAAAGAATTCACACATGAGGATGCAGTGAAGAACCTTGATATAATAGAAGGCTTCCAGCAGCGCTTCCTCAGCGAGTACGGCACCAGGCTCGTATTCGCATCCGATGAGATATACCTGCGAGCAGGCAGGCCCATGCCCGACGGCGACAGCTATGAGGGCTACCCGCAGTATGAGAACGGCGTAGGGATGATACGCTCCCTGTATGACGAATATACAGATGTACTGGAGAAGTACCCCCCCGATTTTCTCACCGCTCCCCGTGAGATAAGCATTGCCACGGGTGCAGCAGCATATGACCTGATGCGGTCTCTGGCGGAAATGACAGAGGCGCGCTATGAGCGCTTCAGATGCCATGTATACCGTATAATAAACAATTTCTTCGGCGATACCATAACCGTGACGGGGCTTCTCACAGCCACCGACATAATGGAGCAGCTCACGGGACAGCCGCTTGGCACGGAGCTTCTCCTGTCAAAGGCAATGTTTCGCCGTGATACAGATATTTTTCTCGATGACAAGACCGCCGGCGATGTTGAAGAGCATCTCGGCGTAAAGATAACCATGACCGACAGCGATGGTGATAAGCTGCTGTCCGCCATGCTCGGTGTATAACACCGCAATACAGACATGAAGGAGGAGTGAGCATGCTTCCTGTAGTAGCAGTGGTCGGCAGACCTAATGTGGGCAAATCCACACTGTTCAACAAGCTCGTAGGGAAACGGCTCTCCATAGTTGAAGACACACCAGGCGTCACACGCGACCGCATCTACTGTGAATGTGAATGGGCAGGACATGAGTTCATGCTCGTTGATACGGGCGGTATAGAGCCGCGCAGCGATGATGTGATACTCGCACAGATGAGGAGACAGGCACAGCTTGCCATAGAGAAGGCTGATGTGATCATATTCCTTACGGACATACGCAGCGGCGTCACCGCCGACGATCAGGACGTAGCCGCTATGCTGCTGCGTTCGGGCAAGCCTATCGTGCTTGCGGTGAACAAGTGCGACCGTATAGGCGATCCCCCGCCGGAGTTCTACGAATTCTACAATCTCGGCCTCGGCGACCCGTATCCCGTATCGGCTGAACACGGCCACGGCTCGGGCGACCTGCTCGACAAGGTGATGGAGTACCTCCCCACAGAGGGCGAGGAGGATTACGGTGAGGGCACGATAAAGGTAGCTGTCATAGGCAAGCCCAATTCGGGCAAGTCCTCGCTCATCAACCGCATCGCAGGCGAGGAGCGCGTGATAGTATCGGATATCGCAGGCACTACCCGTGATGCCACGGACACCGTGATAGAGAACGAGCACGGCAGATATGTATTCATAGACACGGCGGGCATACGCCGCAAGTCCAAGGTGAATGAGCGCATAGAGCATTACAGTGTGCTGCGCTCCTATATGGCGGTAGACCGTGCAGACGTGTCTGTCATCATGATAGATGCGGTAGAAGGCTTCACCGAGCAGGACTCCAAGATCGCGGGCTATGCCCACGAGCAGGGCAAGGCCTGCATCGTAGCGGTCAACAAATGGGATCTTATCGAGAAGGACAGTCATACCCTCGATGACTACACCAACAAGCTCAAGGAGCAGTTCTCGTTCATGTCCTATGTGCCCTTCATATTCATATCCGCAAAGACGGGACAGCGCACGGACAAGCTGTTCCCCCTGATAAATGACGTATATGAGCAGAACAGCAGGCGCGTCACCACGGGTATGCTCAACGACGTGCTCTCATACGCCACACAGCGCGTACAGCCTCCCTCCGACAAGGGACGCAGGCTCAAGATATACTATATCACGCAGGCATCGACCAATCCGCCTACCTTCGTGGTATTCGTGAACCGTGCCCAGCTTTTCCACTTCTCGTATCAGCGATATATCGAGAACCAGATAAGGCAGACCTTCGGACTCAACGGCACACCTGTCAGATTCGTCGTGAGAGAACGCGACAGGAACGATACTAAGTGACGGAGAGGATCATATGTATATAGTTTCATTTCTGCTCTGTGCAGTGATATCCTATCTGCTGGGCAGTCTCAATTCCGCGATCATCGTATCAAAGCTTCTGTTCAAGCAGGATATACGCGAACACGGCAGCAAGAATGCGGGTCTTACCAATACCCTCAGATGCTATGGAAAGGGCGCTGCGGTACTGACCCTTATAGGCGACCTTGCAAAGGGCATAGTGGCAGTGCTCCTGTCACAGTACATCATCAGCCGTCTTTCGGGCGATGCAGACCATCTGCAGCTGGTGGGATATATCTCGGGTCTCTTTGCGATACTCGGACATATATTCCCTGTATACTACGGCTTCAAGGGCGGCAAGGGCGTGCTTGTGGCAAGCTCGGTGCTCATAGTCATCGACCCCATAACATTTGCGATAATCATACCCTTTTTCCTTATAGTGTCCCTTGCCACGAGATATGTGTCGGTAGGCTCCATCTCTGCGGCAGTGGCATACCCTATACTGACATTCTGCATCAACTACTTCATCGGCGGGCAGAGCCTTCCCCAGACGCTGCTGTATACCCTATGCACTGCGATCACGGGAGCGCTCCTGATATATATGCACAGGACGAATATCGAAAGGCTCAGAAACGGCACCGAAAACAAGCTATTCGCAAAGAAACCCGAAGATGCGAAGGAAGGAGAACAGTCATGAAAGTGATAGTACTCGGTTCGGGCGGCTTTGGTCTTGCCATAGCTGTCAACCTCAATTCCACAGGCAACGACGTTACAGTATGGTCGGCATTCGAGAGCGAGATAGAGGATATAAAGCGCGACGGTGAGAACAAGGCAAAGCTCCCCGGCGTACACATAAGCAGCAACATACACCTCACGAGCGACATATCCGAGGTAAAGGGCAAGGAGCTCGTGGTATTCGGCATCCCCGTCAGCTTTGTCAGGGATGTGGCAAGAAAGGCTGCTCCGTATATAGATGAAAATGCTGTTGTGGTAAACAGCGGCAAGGGGCTTGAGGCAGGCTCTCTCAAGCGCATGAGCGAGGTAATATCCGAGGAGACCGGCAAACCTACCGCCGTGCTCACAGGCCCTTCCCATGCGGAAGAGTTCGCGCGTGGCATACCCACGACTATCGTAGTCGCTGCCAAAAGCAGTGAGGATGCTCAGCTCATACAGGATGTCATGTCAAGCTCATCCATCAGGATATACATAAACGATGATATGATAGGCTGCGA
>JAFPPJ010000336.1 GCA_017410745.1 Oscillospiraceae bacterium | reverse complement strand
TTTGCCCAGGCTTTGTCGGCACCGTTCTTGCGCAGTGTCTTGTATAAGTGCGAGTTGGTGCCTACGTTGTAACCACTGGCTCCGCCTTCCCAGTTCGGGATCAGCAACGTCATGGTTTCTGCTTTGCCCAGCGGTTATGCGCTGTGCTTTGCGCTGCGCTCCATCGGCAAGAAGGCCAATGTCATGTGCAGCGACCCTATACCGTCTAAATATTCATTCATCACGGACAGCTATACTCCCGAGAAGTTCAGCCCGGATACGGTGATATCCACCGATGTTGCCGATACCAAGCTGCTCGGCAAGAAGCTGACCGCATTTGCAGATTATATCGAGCTTGCGATAGACCATCACCCCACCAATACCAAGTTTGCCAAAAGGCTCGTGCTCGACCCCGCTGCATCATCTGCCTGCGAAGTGCTGTATGAGATACTCCTTGCAGGTGAGATAGATATAGACGAGACCATCGCTACCTGCATATATACCGGAATGGCGACGGATACGGGCTGCTTCAAGTTCGATTCCACCACTCCGAGATGCCATGAGATAGCAGCGGAGATAATACGAAATACTCATATCCCCATCGGCCGCATAGGCAGGATACTCTTTGATATAAAGAGCGAGGAGCGCTTCCAGCTCGAGAACAAGGTGATAAACGGGCTCCAGACCTATCTTGATGGCAAGTGCGCAATAGTTACCATCACCCTTGAAGACCTTGAGAAGTTCAATGCGTCTGCGGAGGATATGGAGGGCGTTGCCAATATCCCCATGCAGGTAAAGGGCGTGGAGGTCGGCGTCACCATCAAGGAGAAGGAACCTAAGAAGTACAAGGTATCCCTGCGCAGTGCAGAGAAGATAGATGTATCGCTCGTATGCCGCAAATTCGGCGGCGGCGGTCATGTCAGGGCATCGGGCTGCGTTATCGAAGGCGACCTCGATCAGGTGCGCATGAAGATACTCGCGGCACTCGCTGCTGAGATGGGTATCGACCTATGGCTGGCATAAACGGAGTAATATGCATAGATAAACCGCAGGGCTTCACCTCATTTGATGTGATAGCCAAGCTCAGAGGAATGCTGAAAATGCGCCGTCTCGGCCATTCGGGCACACTTGACCCGATGGCTACGGGCGTACTTCCGGTATTTGCGGGAACTGCCGCCAAGGCGGCGGATATGATACCCGACCACGACAAGGAATACCGTGCAGGCTTTTGCTTCGGATATACCTCCGATACCCTCGACTCCACAGGCAAGGTCGTCCCCACAGGAAGATCCATGCCCGGTGAAGAAGCGGTAAGAGCGGCAGCGCTCGCGCTTACCGGCGAGATAGACCAGATACCGCCCATGTATTCGGCAGTGTCCGTCAACGGCAAACGCCTGTATGAACTTGCCCGCCGCGGCATAGAGATAGAGCGCGAGCCGCGAAGAGTCACGGTGTATCGTCTCGATGTACTGCGCTATGACGAGGTATCGGGCGAAGGTGAGCTTTTGATAGCCTGCTCAAAGGGCACATATATACGATCCATCATAGACGATATGGGCAGGGCACTTGGGTGCGGCGGCATCATGACTTCGCTCATTCGGACAAAGGCATGCTCCTTCACACTTGACGACTGCTATACCCTTGAACAGGTGCAGGCAGCGTGCGACAGCGGAGATGTTACCTCACTTTTCAGAAATGTGTCGGATGTGTTCGATCATCCCTGCATACGGCTCGATGAAAGGCTCACAAGGCTTTTTCGCAACGGCGTGAAGCTGACCGTAGGGCAGAGCGGTATGGAGACAGAAGCTGTGATGTCGGAGCATGTACGCGTGTTCGGCTTTGACGGAGAATTTCTTGCAATAGCCCGCATAGAGGATGATCTCCTCGTTTCCGAAAAGAATTTCTATACGAATTAAAGACAATGATAGATAAAACACAGACAAACGCCGTAGCCATAGGCGTTTTTGACGGCGTACACAGAGGCCACCGCAGGGTCATAGAGCAGGCTGCCGCACAGACGGGCAAGACTGTTGCCTGCACCTTTGATACCGCCACCATAAGCACCAAGGGCAGCGACTTCCGTCCGATATACGACAGCGATACCAAGAGCCGTCTGCTAACGTCCCTCGGCATCGACGAGGTGTATTCCCTTGATTTCGCACAGATAAAGGATCTCACGGGTGATACGTTCTTCACCGAGATACTTTATTACAGGCTGCGTGCGCATACCATAGTATGCGGCAGGGATTTCCGCTTCGGCAGGGGTGCCGCATTCGGCACAGAGGAGCTTGCAAGGCTGTGCAGCTCGCATAATATAAAGCTGATAGCCGTCGATGCTGTCATGGACGGAGAGAACAAAATATCATCGGCTGCTATACGAAAGCTCATATCATCGGGGGATATATCCCGTGCCAATGAGCTTTTGGGCAGCGAGTATCTTATCAGGGGTGAGATCGTGCAGGGGAACCGCATCGGCACACAGATGGGATTTCCTACAGCAAACATCATCCTTGATGAGAATTTTATTGTGCCCGCATACGGAGTATACCGTGCGGACGCATATATAGACGGCGTGTGCCGCAGAGCCATATCGAATATAGGTGTCAAGCCCACCGTGGGCAGCAAAGTGCCCCTGTGCGAGACACATATACCCGGGATATCCGGCGATCTCTACGGCAAGACCATGGAAGTAAGACTAAAGGGATTTATCAGACCCGAACGGAGATTCAGCGGCACCGGTGAGCTCATGCAGCAGATAGCCTCAGACCTCCGTTCCCTGTGAGAAAGGATGATATCATGTCAAGGGTACGAACAAGATTTGCACCGAGCCCCACAGGCTTTATGCATATAGGCAATCTCAGGACTGCCATATATACCTATATCATCGCCAGAAAGTACGGCGGTGACTTTATCCTCAGGATAGAGGATACCGACCTCGAAAGATATGTCGAGGGCGCAGTGGACAAGATATACGAGACTCTCCGCGTATGCGGCCTCAACTGGGACGAAGGCCCGGATGTGGGCGGCAGCTGCGGGCCATATATCCAGTCCGAGCGCAAGGATCTTTATGTAAAGTACGCAAAGCAGCTCGTTGACGAGGGCAAGGCATACTACTGCTTCTGCACCAAGGAGCGCATAGATGCTCTCCATCAGGCACAGAAGGAAGCAAAGCTCTCCCTCCAGACCTATGACAGACACTGCCGCGATCTTCCCGCAGATGAGGTGAAGCGCCTCCTCGATGCAGGCACCTCCTACGTTATAAGGCAGAAGATGCCCCTCACAGGCACCACCACCTTCCGTGACGTGCTTTACGGCGACATCACCGTGGAGAATGAGCTCCTCGACGATCAGATACTCATCAAGGCAGACGGTATGCCCACATATAACTTTGCCAACGTCATAGACGATCACCTCATGTGCATCACTCATGTGGTAAGAGGCAATGAGTATCTCTCGAGCGCACCCAAGTACAATCTCCTCTATGAGGCATTCGGATGGGATGTGCCCGAGTATATCCACGTTGAGCATATCATGAGGGATGCACAGCACAAGCTGTCCAAGCGTGACGGTGATGCATACTTCGGCGATTTCGTTGAAAAGGGCTTCTATGTCCCCGCGATAATCAACTATATCGCACTTCTCGGATGGGCACCCAAGGGCGAGAACGAGATATTCTCCCTCGATGAGCTGGTGCAGGAATTCGATATATCGGGTCTGTCCAAGTCTCCCGCTATATTTGATATAAAGAAGATGACCGCTATAAACGCCGAGCATCTGAGAAGGCTCTCACCCGAGCGCTTCAAGGAGATCGCGATGCCTTACATCAGACAGACCGTCAAGCGTGAGGACATCGACGTTGATGTGCTCCTTGCCGCACTACAGCCGAGAGTAGAGCTGCTCACCGACATACCCGAGAAGGTGGACTTCATAGACGCTCTTCCCGAGTATTCCAACGACCTTTATTTCAACAAGAAGATGAAGACCACTCCCGAGACCTCACTTGAAGCACTCGGCATACTCAAGGGCGTGCTCGAGGGCGTGACCGACTGGAACGCAGAGAGCAT
>JAFPPJ010000335.1 GCA_017410745.1 Oscillospiraceae bacterium | reverse complement strand
GTGGCAAGGCTCCTTACAAAGTCGGAGAGTCTTGTATACGAAAGTGACGCTTCGGAGCTTGCCAAAGCGTCACCATAGCTGTCAAACAGGATGATCTCGGCATTGCTCCATATCGCTCCGCTGCGTAACATCTTATCAAGATCGGCTCCCTCAGCCTCGGCATCCTTGAGGCAGGTGACAGCATTGCGCGCTGTGCGCTCGAGCATGTTCTGCCTGTCCTCCCTGAAGCCGCGTATGGAATATGCTGCAAGAACCGCCGCCATACACAGAAGTGCGGCGGCGATCACAGCGATGCATAGCTTGAAGTAATCCGAAACTATGCTGTTATGCATTTTCTTCTTCTGCCTCGAACTTGTATCCCACGCCCCATACAGTCTTGAGCGTCCACTTGTCGGATACTCCCTCGAGCTTCTCGCGGAGTCTCTTTATATGAACGTCGATAGTACGGGAGTCGCCGTAGTATTCAAATCCCCATACCTCGTCAAGGAGCTGGTCTCTCGTGTATACACGGTTGGGATTGGAAGCAAGATAGAACAGCAGTTCGAGCTCCTTGGGAGGAGTATCCATTACCTTGCCGTCTACCCTGAGCTCGTATCTGGTCATATTGACCACGAGCTTGTCATACTTGACTTCCTTTATCTCGGGCTCGGAGTTGGTCTGGCCTATTCTTCTCGATACTGCCTTGATGCGGGCAATGACCTCCTTGGTATCGAAGGGCTTGACCACATAGTCGTCTGCGCCGAGCTCAAGACCGAGCACCTTATCGAAGGTCTCAGACTTAGCGGTGATCATTATGATGGGCACATTGGACTTCTTGCGTATCTCACGGCATACCTGCCATCCGTCAAGACCGGGAAGCATGATGTCGAGCAGCACGATATCGGGATGAAGCGTATTGAATTTGAGCACAGCCTCATCGCCGTCATGTGATACCATGACGCCGTAGCCTTCCTTTTCAAGATAAAGCTTCAACAGCTCGCAGATATTATTATCATCATCAACAACAAGTACCTTACCAAGCGACATATCTTATTCCTCCTGACCGGCGATCCGGTTATTAAATTACGGTCACATACCGACATTCACTATATAATATTATATTATGGTTCACTATATAATATATTATGTATTGTACCACATTTAAAAGCAAAAGCTGTGAAATTTTATGTATTGATTTGTGAATAGATTGTAAATTTCATAAAATAAAGCGTACAAGTTTAAACGCCGATAAAAAATAATTCATTTTTGCAGATGACGGATGCTAAAGAAAAGGTGTGGCATGCGCCACACCTCGTCATCAGTGTATATCAGAGAAGATGCGCTCTGATGTCCTCATCGGATCTGTTGATAAGATATGCGGGAGGAACATCGAATATCGTCTTGCAGCCTGTCATGCCTTCCTTGTTCATGCGGTATGCAGCTCTTGCATACGCAACGAGGACGGAGGATGTGAACTCGGGGTTGGAGTCGAGCTTGAGTGAGAACTCTATGGTGTGCTTGTTCTCGCCTGTCCTGCCGCTGCATATAACGCATCCGCCGTGAGGGAGCCTGCTGTGGTCTCTCTGCATCTCCTCTTCAGTGATGAAGGTAACGCTGGTATCATAGTCGGCATAGTAGTTGGGCATATTCTTGATAGTCTCTGCTATCTTGTCCTTGTCGGCACCTGCCTCTGCAACTACATAGCACTCTCTCGTGTGCTTTTCGCGGGTGGTGAGCACGGGGTCTTCGCCGCTCCTTACCTTCTCTATCGCAGATGCAACAGGCACGGTGTACTGTCTTGCATCCTTTACGCCCTCAACGCGCCTTGCAGCATCGGAATGTCCCTGGCTGACGCCTCTGCCCCAGAAGGTATAGTCATTGCCGTCGGGGAGGACTGCATTGGATATGAGTCTCATGAGAGAGAACAGACCGGGATCCCAGCCGATGGAGATTATGCCTGTCTTGCCGGCAGCCTTTGCAGCGGCATCCACATTAGCAAAATGCTCGGGTATGCGAGCGTGTGTATCAAAGCTGTCTATAACGTTGAAGAGCTTTGCAGCAGCAGGGGTCTGCTCGGGAAGATCGTTTGCAGAACCGCCGCAGAGAATGAGGACATCTATCTCATCCTTGTGGGCAGCCATATCGTCTGCGCTGTATACGGGTGCATTCGATGCGATCTTCAGTGTCTTCGGATCTCTCCTGGTGAACACCGCAGCAAGTGTAATATCCTCTGCAGCAGCGGCAGCCTTCTCCACGCCTCTGCCAAGATTGCCATATCCTAAAATGCCAAGCCTTATCATAATATCACTCCTGTATTGTTATGCAGGATTTGAAAAATTCTCCTGCATTTGAATTATTCCCTACGCTCTGTCACATCCGCATACCATGCGCAATGTGAAAAGCACATATGAAAATTATACTATGATTATCCGCTCTTGTCAATAGAAAAATGAAATTTTCCGAAATTTTTATTTCATAAGTACAAACGGCACACTATATAAGGTGTGCCGTATATCAACATTATGAATTTTTGCTCTGTCTGACCTTTAACTTCAGCTGGCGGGGAAGGAACATCTCCACGCCCTCAACTATCTTCTCGTTGGGGGAGAAGATCAGTCTTACATCGCCCGCAGACTTGTGCTTGAGGTCGGCATAGTAATCCTCGCCGCCCGTATTGTCGGATGCAAGCACGGTAGTGCAGCCCGCAGGTGCGGGAGGTGCGTCCTTGAGCTTGCCGAAATCGGTGAAGGTCTCTATATCCGTGGATATCATCCTCTTGCGCGAGCGTCTGCCCATTATCTTATCCACATCAAGGGAGCCGTTGGTGATGATATACTCGTATTCCACGGAAAGCCCGGTGAAGAGATAATATCCTCCGTAGAGTATCAGCGCGATGAAAAGGAATGCGAAAGGCCCGAGGAACACAAAGCATACACCGCACAGCACCGTGATGCCTGCGAGCACGCCTATGCGCTTGAGCGTATCCATGCTGTCGGAGCGCTTCTCCACAAGATATTCCGCATAAAAATCAGTGTTCATATGTATAACCTCTACTTTTTCACGCAGGGCAAAGTCACGGTGAATGATGTCCTGCCGTTTTCGGACGAAGCCGATATATTACCCGAGTGTCTGTTCACGGCTGCCCTTGCTATGGCAAGGCCGAGGCCGTAGCCTCCCGTCTCCTTGCTCCTTGATGCATCGGTGCGGTAGTATCTGTCGAATATCCTCTCAAGCTCTTCCGCCGCGATAATTCCGTCATTTGTCACCGTAAGGCAGCACTTCCTGCCGGGAGTGAGCGTCACGCTGATCTCCGAGCCCTCCGGTGAATGCCGCACGGCATTTTCTATAAGTATATGTATCACTCTTGTCAGTGCGGACTTGTCGCCGTTTACCGTGACGCCGCCTGCGATATCCGTCACAAGAGTCCTGCCGCTCTCGAATACCAGCGCCTCCGCCGCAAGGCAGGCACGCTCCGTCTCAGTGGAAAGATCCACATCCTCCGTCACGGTATTCTCCGCATACTCCTCACGGGAAAGATAGAGCATCTCATTTATGAGCCCGGACATCTTGCCCGTCTCATCGCGTATCACGTCGAGCCATCTGCTCTGCTCCGCCACCGTCTTTTCGGGCGATGCCACAGCCGCATCAAGGTTGGCGGATATGACCGCAAGAGGAGTTTTGAGCTCGTGGGATGCATTCGAGAAGAATACGGTCTGTCTGTTCCATGCATCCTCCACCGGGCGTGTTACCCTGCGTGAGAGCCACGCGGACAGCAGCACGAACACTGCCACGCTGAGCAGGAATACTATTATAAGTGTCATTGCGAGCCTGTTGCGTACACCAAGCTCATTCTGTATATCCAGGAGCACTACCGTGCCCGCCGCCCTGTCAAGGCCGTATCGGTAGTATGTGCCCTCTACCTCTATATAGCCGCGTTCCTTGCCGTAGGCGAGTATCTTCGTCACCGCTTCATCCGCCAGTGCCTCGAACTCATCGCCGCCGTCGTCGTCCCATAGATGGGAGCGTATTATCTCGGTGATATTTCCGTCGGCATCGAGCCTGAACTTCATCCAGCCCATGCCGAAACCGCCGCCGCCCTTATAAAACGGCACTCTCTCATCCACTCGGGAGCTCTTCGCTATATGGGCATCAGACCCGCCGTCCCGCTCCTTAGGAGGCTCCGGAGGCCTGAAGGGCGCACCCGCATCACGGCGGTCGAGACGGCCGTCCATAGCAGCGGTGAGACTTCGCTCTATATTGTCCCGCACCGTTGTATATACATTTATATATATAACGGTACATACGATGATCATGAATACCGTCAGCACCGTTGTGAGCACAGCGGCAAATCTGAATCTGAGCTTCTTTATCATAAGTTCCTGTCCATCGTATAGCCTATGCCCCTGAGCGTGCGTATAGCAGCAGAAGAGCCTAAGAATGCGATCTTCTTGCGCAGGAAGGATATGTATACCTCGACGTTGTTGTCCTCGGCCTCCGTGTCATATCCCCATATCCGCGTGATGATCATATCCTTTGACACAGCCGCTCCCGCATTGCGCATGAGAAGCTCCATCACGCCGTATTCCTTGCGCCCGAGCCTTACCGAGCTGCTGCCGCAGCGAAGCTCACAGGATGCGGTATCGAGCACGAGATCGCCGCATGAGAGCTCATCGGAGGGCACGAGAGAGGACGAGCTGCGCCTTGACAGCGCCCTTACACGGGCAAGCAGCTCCTCCGTGCGGAAGGGCTTTGTCAGGTAATCGTCCGCACCGCTGTCAAGCCCTTTCACCTTGTCTCCGAGGGAGTCGAGGGCAGTCAGCATCAGCACAGGGGTCTTTATCCCCTGCTGCCTTATCCCGCGCAGGATGGAAATGCCGTCCATTCCGGGAAGCATGATGTCAAGTATGATAACGTCGTATATATCCGCAAGGGAATTGTCGTATGCATCGTTGCCGTTCGTGAACACATCCGCCGTGATATTCTCACGCGCGAACAGCTGCACGAGAGCCTCGGCAAGCCGCACCTCATCCTCTGCGATCAGAACGCGCACAGCAAGTCACCGCCGCGATCAGCCGATATACTTCGATGCTATGCCGGTGAATACCTCTATTGCTGCGGATGCGGGCGCATCATTCCCTGCGCCGCCCATAGCGCTGTCGGCACGTCCGCCGCCCTTGCCGCCTGTTACAGCTGCGGTCTCGCGGATGATCTTGCCTGCGTCTGCGCCCTTTGCAACTGCATCATTGCCGCATACGCAGAGCAGAGCGGTGCTGCCCTGATCCTCATCTGCAAAGAGCACTAC
>JAFPPJ010000334.1 GCA_017410745.1 Oscillospiraceae bacterium | reverse complement strand
CGAAATGATCTTTGCAGCGTCCTTGCCGAGACCGTTAAGGATAACTCTCAGGGGCTTCTTGCGTACCTTGTTCGCATTGTTTGCGATACCGATAGCGCCCTCAGCAGCCGCGAACGACTCGTGACCTGCGAGGAATGCAAAGCACTCTGTATCTTCGCTCAGGAGCATCTTGCCGAGGTTGCCGTGGCCGAGACCTACCTTGCGGTGATCCGCAACGGAACCGGGGATGCAGAATGCCTGGAGGCCTTCGCCGATAGCTGCTGCTGCCTCTGCGGCATCAGAGCAGCCCTTCTTGATTGCGATAGCGGAGCCTACGGTGTATGCCCACTTGGCGTTCTCGAAGCATATGGGCTGGATCTTCTCAACGATGTGATAAGCATCAACGCCTGCCTTCTGACAGACATCATTTGCCTCGTCGATAGACTCCATGCCGTACTTCTTGAGAACAGCGTTTATCTGGTCGATACGTCTTTCATATGATTCAAAAGTTACCATTCTTAGTCCCCTCCTCAGTCTTTTCTCGGATCAATGAGCTTAACTGCGTCATCAACGCGGCCGTACTGACCGGAAGCCTTCTTCAGAGCCTCGTTAGCGTCCATACCGCCCTTGATGAAGTCCATCATCTTGCCGAAGTTCACATACTTATAGCCGATGATCTCGTCGTTCTTGTCGATAGCGAGATCTGTTACATAACCCTCTGTCATTTCGAGGTATCTGGGTCCCTTGGAGAGTGTACCGTACATAGTGCCGACCATTGATCTGTCGCCCTTGCCGAGGTCTTCAAGACCTGCGCCCACTGCAAGACCGTCATCCGAGAACGCACTCTGTGTGCGGCCGTATACGATCTGGAGGAAGAGCTCTCTCATAGCGGTGTTGATAGCATCGCATACGAGGTCGGTATTGAGTGCTTCGAGTATGGTGAGACCGGGAAGTATCTCAGCAGCCATAGCCGCGGAATGTGTCATACCGGAGCAGCCGATAGTCTCAACGAGTGCTTCCTGGATGATACCGTCCTTTACGTTGAGCGAGAGCTTGCAGGTGCCCTGCTGGGGTGCGCACCAGCCGATACCGTGAGTATATCCCTTTATGTCCTTGATCTCCTTTGCCGAGATCCACTGTCCCTCCTCGGGTATCGGAGCAGCTCCGTGATGAACGCCCTGTGCTATGGGACACTGTGATTCGATCTTCTTTGTGTAAACCATAAAATACCTCCTGTTTTTGATATAGAAAACCCATCCCGGGAACAATACATTCATACCATATAATTTTATCACTGCCGCAGACATTTGTCAAGGGTTTTTCATTATGTTCATATATTTTTTATGATATCTATCCTGTTATTTTGATAACAAATAGCAAACGCGGTCAGCATTGAGCGTATGCTGTACATTAACAGCGCGATACGCCTGCGGGGGCTCCCCGCCGCGGTCACAGCAGAACAGATGCCGTTCACCGGCAACGCGATACGCCCGCGGGGGAGCCCCCGCCGCGGTCAGTACAGAAAAACAGGATATCGGTTTTCCGATACCCTGTTTATTCTTTGTTCATTATTTAATTCGCGTGATATTCCT
>JAFPPJ010000333.1 GCA_017410745.1 Oscillospiraceae bacterium | reverse complement strand
CTTGTTAGTGACGAGCAACCGGAGAACATATTGCCCATATCTGTCACGGATGATGTATCAAAACCGTTCAGATCAAGGCTCGTAAGCGACGAACACGATTCAAACATAGCCCCCATACTTGTCACGGATGATGTATCAAAACCGTTCACATCAAGGCTCGTAAGTGATCTACAGCCGGAGAACATAGCCATCATACTTGTCACGGATGAGGTATCAAGATTTTCAAGTCCTTCTATCTCTGTGAGATCGGTCATATTGAAGAACATGCACTCGGCACTTGCACCTGCTGTTGTGTTTTCCTCTATAACGACCGTCTTAACAGCGGACGCACTTACGCCTGCCTGCTCTGCGATGGAATTGCCGTATGCGGTATCGGGCAGCTGACCGTGCAGAGTGAGGACATAGTTATCCTCATCCCATGTGCACCATTCTGCCGCCTGCGAATAGCCGAGTACGAGGGTATCCTCCATAAGGTCTGCAAGATCAATATCTATCTGATCTGCATAGATGGGCGTGAAAGTGCTTGACAGCATGGTCAGTGCCGCCACAAACGCGATCACACGCTTTCGATCATTCATAATATCACTCCTTAAACCCATACATCCCACAAGTGTGTTATGGTTATATACATCATTGTATCACATATTGTTCTTATTTGCAATAGCAACTTATGCGTTTATTCAAAAAAATTCCCGCAAAATGCGGGAATTTGTTCAATTCGGTATCTTTGATAAGATTTGGGCAGCAACAGACTTTACTCGTCGTTGCGGTGCCTGAATGCCTCCTTGAATTTGTTGTATCTGCGGCGGCTGTTCCACCGGTCGAAGAAGTCCTTGCCGAAGAATATGGCAAAGGTCAGGAACGCAGGGATAACAGCCCAGTCATGGAAGCGTATGAGGGATATGAGCATGATGACCGCATCCATCACAGCGAGCAGCCATGCTTCCACGGGTATCATGAAGAATATCCTCATCTGCATCTTGGGCAGTATCTTGCCGTATGCAAGGAACATCCCAAGGAAGATATATGTATTGGTCACATGCCCCGCGATAAAGCCCGCGGCGACCGTGAGCAGCCACGATACGAGCAGATACTTGGTCAGCTCGTGTGCGCCCCACGCCGATTCAAGCTCCCTGCCTATCTGAAAGTAGAGTATCACGGTGATGAGCACCCAGAAGGGCTGTGAGTTTATGGGCAGACAAGTGAAGGTCAGAACACGCCATATCTGCCCCGAAAGTATCAGTGATCTGCTGAACCCGAACAGTGCAGTTATGCCGCCGCCCGTGAACAGGTCTGCCACATACATCAGTGCCATGCCGAAGCACAGATAGTTCATCAGACCGGGCACAGCAAAGGTGGCAAGGAAACGCTTTATTTTGTTAATACCTATCATCTCCCTGTCAGTGTGTCTCAGCCCAGCTCCTGCCCGTCTTTATGTCAACGTTCAGGGGCACTGCCATAGAAGCCGCACCGGGCATTTCCTCCGCAAGTATCTGTGCAGCCCTTTCTGCGCAGTCGTCACTTGCCTCTATGATAAGTTCGTCGTGTATCTGCAGCACGAGATGTGCATCTATAGCTTCTTCCTTCAGGCGCCTGTATACCCTGACCATCGCTATCTTTATTATATCTGCGGCCGTGCCCTGTACGGGAGCATTCATGGCAACACGCTTGCCGAATGCCTGCACATTGCGGTTGGACTGTGCAAGCTCGGGGATGTATCTGCGCCTGCCGAACATGGTCAGTGAATAGCCTCTCTCAGCCGCACCGTCGATGCACTGCTTGAGATAGTCGCGCACCCCGGGGAAGTTGGCAAGATAGTTCTTCTTGTAGCGGTCAGCCTGCGCCACGGTAGTGCCGATGTCCTTTGACAGCGAGAACGGGCTTATGCCGTATACTATGCCGAAGTTTACCGCCTTGGCAGCAGTTCGCATAGCAGGGGTGACATCCTCCTCGGAGATGCCGAATACCTGTGCCGCCGTGGCTGTGTGTATGTCCCTGCCCGACGTGAACGCCGCCTGCATATTGCTGTCGCCGCTCATGGATGCGAGTATGCGCAGCTCTATCTGACTGTAATCGGCATCCACCAGCTTCTTGCCCTCGCCCGCCACGAAGAACCGGCGCATGTTCCTGCCAAGCTCCGTGCGCACGGGTATGTTCTGCAGATTTGGCTCCGCCGAAGATATGCGCCCCGTCCTTGTCTCGGTCTGATTGAAGGAAGTGTGTATGCGCCCGTCGGAGCATACCTGCTTGAGAAGGCCGTCCACATAGGTGGAGAGCAGCTTCGTGTAATGCCTGTATGTGAGTATGTCATGCACGATGGGATTGTCCGCTTCAAGCTCCTCGAGCACATCCGCACTGGTGGAATAGCCTGTCTTGGTCTTCTTGCCGCCGGGCAGACCCATCTCGCCGAAGAGTATCTCACCCACCTGACGCGGAGATGATATGTTGAACGTCCTGCCCGCCTGCATATATATGCGTGCTTTGAGCTCCTCGATAGTGCCCTTCAGGCTCTCGCCGAAATCCACTATGCCCTGCGAGTCCACAGCCACGCCGTACAGCTCCATAGATGCGAGCGTCTCGGTAAGGGGCAGCTCCACCTCGGTGTAGAGCCATGTCTGCCCTGTCTTCTCTATCTGACGGTCAAGCACCGTGCACAGTCCCATGAGAGAGCATATGTCGGAGCAGTTGTCTATCTCGGTGTACAGATGCACGCCAAAGCGCGAGCACAGCTTTTCGATGCTGTATTCCGATGCGTTGGCATCGAGCAGATACCCTGCTATCACAGCATCCGATACCACGTTCACAAGCTCCTTGCCGTTTATCATGCACAGCCTGTAAGCGCTCTTCGCGTTGAAGGTATATTTCTTGTACGGCGATGCGAGCAGATCGAATATCTCGTCCCGCCTGTCCGTGATGTATATATCGCTGCCGCAGGAGGTGTAGAGCGTGCCGTCATTTATTATGAATGCGAAATCGCCCTTGGGAGCGGTATCGCTCATCACATACTCCACCCTGTCAGGCTGCCCCTCGAGATCGGTGTCGGGCAGTACGGATACGGGCTTTATTTTCAGCTTGTCGAGCAGCTTGAACATCTCGAGCCGTGAAAGTATCTGTGCTATCTCCTCGCGCTTCATCTCGCCCGTGACATAGCTGTTGATGTCCTTGCTTATGGGCACGTCCTTCACGATAGTCGCAAGCACGCGCGACCTCTGTGCGTCCTCTCTGCCCGCGTCAAGCTTGCTCTCGACCGCCTTTGTGCCGACGGTCAGCCCCTTGTCAAGTGCTTCGTATATATCGTCGATAGAGCCGAACGCCTTGATAAGACCCATTGCGGTCTTTTCGCCTATGCCCTTCACACCGCTGATATTATCGGATGAGTCGCCCATAAGGCCCTTCAGGTCGATAAGCTGTGTGGGCACGAGCCCTTCGTATACCTCCGAGAATTTCTCGGGGGTGAATGATATCATTTCCCTTGTGGTATGCAGCAGCACGGTCACATTCGGACGTATAAGCTGCAGACTGTCACGGTCGCCCGTGAGTATGTATACATGATCGCCCTCTCCGCCGCATTCCGACAGAGTGCCGAGTATATCATCGGCCTCGTAGCCGGGCATCTCAAGCACCGTTACGCCGAGTGCTGTAAGTATCTGCTTGATGTACGGCATCTGCATCGCAAGCTCATCGGGCATACCGTGACGGTTAGCCTTGTAGCTGCTGTCCATCTTATGACGGAAGGTAGGCTCGGGAAGATCGAACGCAACAGCGCAGGCATCGGGAGATGTGAGCCCCACAGCCCTGAAATAGATGTTGATGAATCCCGTGATCGCATTGGTAAATATGCCGTCCCTTGTGGACAATTGCTTTATCCCGTAAAAAGCGCGGTTCATTATACTATTGCCGTCTATTGCCAGCAGCTTCATAAGCTTATCCTCCCGTCAAGCCTGTCATGGCTTGTAATATGTGCTGTTGCTGAACAACCGCACAAAGCTGATCACAAGATCCACGAACCATCCTATGGTGCCGAGTCCGAACGAGAACATCCACAGCAGTCCCGTGCCCACCTTGCCCTCGTAAAGACGGTGTATGCCGAAGAAGCCGAGGAACAGGCACAGCAGGAAAGTGACATACTTGTTCTTGTACCCCATAGGCACGACACCCTGCGGATATCCGCCGTTGTAGTACTGTCCTCCCTGCGGCGGCGTGCCGTAGTTGTATGTGTTGTATGTGTTCTGATTTATGTTTGCGGCATTCTGTCTGGTAAAATTGTTCTGCGCACCGTAGCCGCTCTGGTTGTTATATCCGCCATAACCACCTTGTCCACCATAGCCACCGTAACTGCCTTGGCTGTTATTTCCGCCATTTCCACCGTAGCCACCGTAACCGCCCTGACCGCCATTTCCACCATAACTGCCCTGGCCGTTATAGCCGCCATAGCCGCCCTGACCGTTATTGCCGTAGGTATTGTCCTGATACCCGCCCGAACGTGTGATATTCGGGTCGTAAAAGCCCTTCTCACCGTCTTCGGATATTATCTTCAGGCCGCAGAAGCTGCATACGGGCGTCCCCTTCTGATTCTGTGCACCGCAGTGTATGCAGAATACGGTCTCGTTCGAGTAGCTTGCGGGCTGTTCGTCCACAACTACATTTATCTCTTCGGGCTCTGCATATATAACATCGCTGTCGCTTCTTCCCGTACTGACACGAGAAGGATCGCTGCCCGAGAAAGCTTCCCCGTTTCCTTTGTAAAATTCGCTCATAACTCTTCCCCTTACAAGATCTTAAAAAATGATGTTTATTATCTTTCCTCTTTCCATCTCGATCGAACATATACCGTCAACGGGGTCTTTCCTCTCCCCGTCGGCTGTTACTGCCGCATCGCTGCGCAGTCTAAGTATACCGTCCGCAACAGGGCGTATCTGCGCCTTCACCGGTCTGCTGTCAGCCCATTCAAAGGACACCTCTGCACCGCCCCTCACCCTTGCGCCGCAAAGTCTGCCGCTCGTCCACTCGGGCGGGAGCGCAGGCAGCAGCTCAATTATACCGTTCACGCTCTGTATCAGCGTCTCGCAGATGCCTGCGCCGCCGCCGAAATTGCCGTCTATCTGGAATGGCGGATGCATATCGAGCAGGCTTATGGCTGTGGACTTGGCAAGCAAAGCGTCTATGTTCTCCGCTGCCTTTTCACCGTCGTGGAGCCTTGCCCACATATTGATTATCCATGCCCTTGACCATCCGGTATGGCCTCCGCCGTAGGAGAGCCTTCTCTCTATGGTCTTGCGTGCCGCCTCCATGAGCTCGGGCGTATCGGGTGTTATCTGTGAAGCGGGATACAGCGCAAACAGCTGGGATATATGCCTGTGACCGGGCTCTGCCTCGTCATAGTCCTTCGCCCATTCGCATATCTGTCCGTATCTGCCGATCTTCATGGGCGGGAGCTTTTCCCTTGCGGCGTGTATACGGGAGATCACAGCCTCATCCGCACCACCGACCCTGCGGTAGCTGTCAATAACAGCGGTGAAAAGTTCGCGGAGTATCTGCGTGTCCATCGCAGCACCCTCGCAGAGAGTGCCCTTCCTGCCCTCATCCGTGATATATGTATTCTCCGGAGATACAGACGGGCTCACCACCAGATACCCCTCATCGTTCTCGATAAGGTAGTCCAGGAAAAATTCCGCCGCCTCCGTCATGGTATCTATCTTCTCCCGCAGGAAATCCCTGTCCTGTGTGAAAAGGAAATGCTCGTAGATATGCAGGCACAGCCATGCCATGCCCATAGGCCACAGCGTAGCGGGGAGCCACCTGTCCTGCGGTGCGGTATCGCCCCATATGTCGGTGTTGTGATGGCATACCGTGCCCCTGCAGCCGTACATCTCTCGGGCAGTCACCCTGCCGTGCTCGCGCATGCGTTCTATATGGTCGAAAAGGGGCTCGTGACATTCGGAGAGATTGGTGATCTCCGCTCCCCAGTAATTCATCTCGGTGTTGATGTTGATGGTGTATTTGCATCCCCATGCAGGCCACATATCCTTGTTCCATATGCCCTGCAGATTGAGCGGGAGCGTACCGGGACGTGACCCCGCTATCATGAGATAGCGCGAGAAATTGAAGTAAAGCTCGTACAGCCCCCTGTCTTTTCCGCCGTTTTTGATGATATCGAGCCTTTCATCGGTGGGGAGGCTGCTGTCCTCGCTGTCAAGCGAAAGGGAGCATCTGTCGTAAAGGCTGCTGTGGTCGGATATATGCTGTTCATACAGCCTGTCATAGCCCATACGCACCGCCCGCTTCACATCGGATACGGCTCTGTACGCATGGTCCGAAGTCCTGTATGCGGTCTGTATGCCTATATAGAGATATGCAAAGGCACCTTCCTCACACTCTATCTCAATCCCCGTGCCGCACACCTTGACACTGCCGCTGTCGCATACTGCGGTCACCGCACAGGTATAGGCGATGCCGTCGGTCACACGGAAGATGAGCGTATCATCGCTGTATGCCTCTATGCTGTCGTAGTTGTCATCCCTGCCATCAAGGGTCACACGGTATGTCATGTCCCCGCCCGCTAAAAGCCTTACCGCCATTACCTGTGCGGGATATGAGATGAATGCCTTTCTCTGCACTGCGGTGCCGCCTGCAATGAAGCTGACCTCATCAACGCCCTGCGACAGATCAAGAGTATGACTGAGATCAGTCACCTCACCATCTGTGCCGTATGTGATGTGCAGGTCGCAGGCAGGCTGATAGTGCCTCTGCTGATCGTTCATGCCATAGAAGGCATCCTCGCACAGCTTGTGCGCCTCATCGGTATGACCCTCACGGATAAGACGGCGTATCTCCGGGAGACTGTCATATGCCTTCGGGTTCTCACGCTTCCTGAAGCCGCCCGACCATATGCTGTCCTCATTGAGGGAGATAAGCTCATCGAGGGGTCTGCCGTATATCATGGCGCCTATGCGCCCGTTGCCGAGAGGAAGTGCATCGTGCCACTGCTCAGCTGGCTTGGTATAGTATAGTCTGTCGTTCATATGTCCACCTTATTATGTGTCGGCACGGACGATCGCCGTGCGTATTCGGCATACAGCAAACACCGGACAGGCCTGTCGTTTGCTGTATGTATCAGTGATCAGGAACAAGCAGCCGGCGGCTGCGCATTACTGGTCATTGATATCAAATCGTACAGCGGAACGGCAAATGCCGCTCCGCCGTATGAATGGTTATTATGTTTTTACATACCGGTAAGACCGGATCTTGCGATACCTTCTGTGAAGTACTTCTGCAGGAAGATATACATTATCAGGATAGGTGTTATCGAGATAAGGCATCCTGCCTCGAGCCATACTATGAGCTCACGCGGGTTCACCTTTACGTTACCGTTGTCGAAGATTATTCTCGTCAGCGATGCCTGCAGGTTTTTCAGCTGCAGCGCTATGGTGGAGTTATTGGTGAAGAAGGACGTACTTACATAGTAGTCGTTCCAGTACCATACCACCGAAAGGAGGAATACCGTGAGGAAGGTAGAGCCTGCATTGGGTATCATAACGCTCACGAATGTCTTGAGAGGAGAGCAGCCGTCGAGATATGCCGCATCCTCGAGCTCCTTGGGAAGACCTCTGAAGGACTGTCTGAACAGGAATATGAACAGACCTGCCTTTATGCCGTTTGCGGTGAGCGCAGGCATATACATCGTGAGAGGATTGTTTATGAGGTTGATGTAGTCATGTGCTATCATGTGATAGATGCCAAGGGGGTTGAAATAGCGGAAGAACATATACTGAGGGATCAGTATGATCTGCGGAGGCATGAGTATCATCATGATGACCACGCCGAAAAGCAATTTCTTGCCCTTGAAGTTGAAGCGTCCGAAGCCGTAGCCCGTAAGCGCACAGGTTATGACCTGTATTATCGAGCAGCCGATGTTGATGAACAGCGTGTTGCCCAGCGTCTTCCAGAAATCCATCGCCTTTATGACATCCTTGATGTTGTTCATGGTGAAGGATCTTGACAGCCATATGATAGTCGGGTCATTCATCTCTGATCTCGGACGGAATGATGTAGCCACCATATACATCAGAGGATAGATGATGACGAAGCAAAGTCCGAATACCAGCAGTGCGCGCGCCACAGGCCATACAGAGTCTATGAAACGCTTGCGCTTGAGGTATTTCTGCTCCGCAGGAGTAAGAGTTGCAAGACGCTTCTTGAAGCGTTCCTTCTCCTCCTTGCGGCTGCGCTTTACTTCCTTAGGCTTCTTCTCAGGTCTGACCTTGTCAAGGAGAGACTTGAGCGCATTTGAGTTGTTAACTGATTCAGTTGCAGCCATAGTCTTCTCCTAACTTAATCATCGTAGTATACGATCTTGTTCATGATCGCGAATATGATACCCACCACTATGAGAACTATGATGAAGTAGCTCCATGCCATCGCAGCGGAAAGGCCGTATTTCCAGTCGTCCTGTATTCGCAGCACCTGTGTCATGACCTTGTTGTCCGTGGCGACGAAGGTATCTATTATCGTGTAGACAAGATTTACGAGTATCATGGGGGAAACGTAGGGAAGCGTTATCTTCCAGAAGAATTCCCATGCGGTAGCACCTTCGATGCCTGCTGCCTCCTTGGCGGAGGAGGGTATGCCCTGCAGTGCCGAAAGGAATACGATTATCTGTATACCGCACTTCCATACGAGGTTCAGTATGTCCGATGTCATGGTGGACAGTATTTCCGTCAGCTTGTCGTTGAATCCGTATATACCTACGAATTCGAGGAGCTCATCCACCATGTTTGCCGAGAACATGGACGAGAACTGTTCTGCCTCAGCAGTACCGGATGTGTTGAGGTTACCTGTAATGATCGCATATACAGGACCTGTCGCGATTATAACGGGCAGGAAGAATACCGCTCTTGCAAATGTCCTTCCCTTGAACTCCTGATTGATGATTATCGCAACGAACAGCGAGAATATCAGTACGATAGGAGTCTGCCATGCCGTATCTCCGAGCACCGATGTGAGGTTCACGCGGAAATCCGGGTCGATGGTGAACGCACGCTTGAAGTTGTCTATGCCCAGAGGCTTCATCACGAGCGCGCCCACATCGGGAGTAACGTCATAGAACGCATAGATAAAGGACTGTATCACGGGTATTATGAAGAACATCAGCGCACCGATGAACCATATTCCTATGAAGCCGTAGCCATAGAGGCCCTTTTTCTTTTCATATGAAAGATTCAGTTTTTTCACTGCTGTCCCTCCCCTCCGATATAGTCAGCGACCTTGTATTCCACGCCGTTTGCTATGATAGTGCCCTTCGAGTAATTTACGAGAGTGCTGTAGCCGTTATCGTATATCGTCTCGATCTGATTGCCGTCGTCAAGGATATTGTAGTCGCTTATGGTCTGATCCGCAGCAGGTGCTATGACCTCATTTGCAAGCTCATACAGACCCGATGCCTCACCTATCCAGTTTGCATAGTATGCATAGTAGTAGCAGTCAAGCTTGGTATCCTTGAGGTCTGCCGCCTCTATGCCGGTGAAGTCGAAGCTGAGATTGCTTCCGGATGCTACGGAATCGAGCACTATCCTTGTTATGTCGGGCTCGGAATTGACCGCTACGCTCGAATACGGCACGATGCCGTGCAGCACCATCTGATAGAGCGGTATGTCATAGTCGAAGAGGTCGAACTTGCTCGAATCCACAGGCACATTCGTGATGTAGTCGGTATAGGGCAGAACATAGGATGCGGCATTCTCTGCGAGCACCTTGCCCTTGGACTTTGCATCGGAATATATGCCCGATACTATGCCCTTTGCCATCTCTCTTGATGTGGCAGACTTGCCGTAATCGCCGTAGATGGTGTTGGAGAGCGAACCAAACGCGAAGTTGGTCTGACCCTTCTTGGTATAGCTGTTTATCAGCCTGGTATACGCCTTGTTGTAGGATGCGGGCGAGAACAGCGAGAGCGGTGAATAGTACTTGTTCTCAACGCCGTGCGCCAGATCGTATACGGGGAGCCTTGCATATGCATTGGATACTCTTATCGCGGTATTGGTCATTGACCAGTATCCGTTGCCCGTCTTGTACTGCGTATTGTCAACGGAGGGGAACAGCGCTATACTGTTCTGATCGGCATAAGCCTTCAGCTTCTTCCAGTCGCCGTTTCCGCCGAGCTTGCCTGCGGGAGACCATGAATCCGTGATCTTCTCGCCCATGTCCTCATCGGAGAACTTGTTGTAGGTAACTACCATGTCCTCAACGGCTTCGGACTTGAGCGTCTGAAGTATGTACTGTGCCGTCTTGAACTTTGTGACAGGCTGCTTTACGGTGACGGGTATGCCGAGCACCGACTTCTTTTCGAGCGTGCCGCCGTATATATCGACGTACAGCGGGGATTTAGCCTCTATCTGCTGATCCGCAACGCCCTTGTCCTTTATCAGATACTCTCTGTACTTCTCGGCAATATCGGTATAGTCCATGTCGCCGCCGTTGTCATTGGACACGGGATAGTATCTGAGCTCGATCTCGGGTATGAGTATGCCTCTCTTCTCGTAAACTCTCAGCGGGTTGGATTCACCGCCCATGAGATACTCGTCGGAAGTCCTCATCTCGAAATCAAAGTAGGTGGAGTTGTAGTCGGTCTTGTTCTGATTGGAGACGTATGTGTTGATGGAAGCACACGCATCGCCCTTATCGGCTACGACCATGAGCGCCGAATCGCCCTTGACTATGCCGTACATGGGAAGGTTGACATTTCTCGTGACAGGGCTCTTGAGCTGCTTTATCTGGGTGATGTCCCTGCCGTATACCTTGCCGGTGTATGTCCTCAGGTCGGTCTTGCCGTTGTTGAATTCGACCACTGCGCCGCTTCCGTCGGGAACTACGAAATAGCCCGATTCCTCAAGTCCTGCTGCACCGAAGGTGGTGAAGAACGCCAGATCCGACACAAGCTGACCCTGTATCGGGGAGGGATGCTCCTCGACTATCTGGCTCGTGTCAACGTACAGCTTCATATAGTCCTCTTCAAGGGTGATATCAACGGGGACTGTGATGCCCGGTGTCTTGAAGGTGTAGTCTATATGCACGCCGTTGGGGATGTCCTTCATCTTTGCCTTGCCCTTGCCCTTGGAGTTATTGGTGGTAGTGGAGCGGTTTGCGGGCTCGGCATATGTCAGCACCATACCAGATGCAAGATCCTGCTTCTGGGATTTCTTCGCATTGGAGGTCTCAAGGTCAACGGGATTTGACCACCACAGCTTGCCTGTCTTGAGATCCTTGAGGCATATGGTGTTCTCCTTCTCGTTCTTGTACATCTCCAGGTTGGAGTTGGATGCGACAAGCTTCATATCCGCAAAAGCCTCTGCCTCCGTGCGGGGAGGGCCCTGCTTTTTCTTCTTGTCTTCCTTTTCTTCCTTCTCCTCTGCCTCTTCGGCTACCTCCTCGGCAGGTTCATCTTCGGAGTATACGCTTGCCGTCATGGGAGCCAGCAGCAGGAGAGAAAGCAGTAACGCAGCTGTCTTTTTAAACTTATGATCCATTATATCACCACTTTTCCATTTATACTCTAAGCCTATAAGACAGCTCCGTATAAATCGTAAATATGAATATCATTACCTGCTGGAACAGCGTGAGCAGAAGTACGAGCAGGAACACACACAGCACCATCGCCACAAGTGTCAGCAGTATCAGCAGTATCGTCTTCCCGAATGAGAACTGGTGCACAGCCTTCATGGCTGATATGAACAGCACCACAGTCCACCCGAGCCCTATCCATTCCACGGTCTGGATGAATATGTACTCATCGCGTATGAGCACATGGGAAAGAAGTGTTCCCACCAGTGAGCCCGTGATATAGGGTATGAGCGAATACGCCGTAACTATGTAGATATTCTTCAGCGAACCCTCTCCGTCAAAGAGAGTACACATCGCCCAGTTGCATACCACATACAGCAGGAATATACCGAAGCTGCGGAAGAAGTACGGCAGTATGTTGAACACCTTGTCATAGTCCGAATAATACTGGAAGCCGTACAGTCTGTTGTATGCAAGCTGCTGGAAGAACAGGAGCACGATTATCACGGTCGCGATCTTCATATCTCCGGATTTCTTCCATCTCAGATCCTCGAATCCCTCGAAGGGATGCATAACTACGTGTTTAACAAACTGGCCCTGAGTCAGATCCAACATATGCTATGCACCTCGCCTTCTGGTCCACGGGAATGTGATTATCCCCCTCTTCTCGAGAGCCTGCAGGATCTTTATCGCCGCAATGAGCACGATAAGTATTACCACACACGGAGTGAGATATTTCTGCAGAAGCTGGTCACGATAGCCCTCAAACGCTCTGTTGTAGCGCTTTCTGGAGATCGCCACCTTGAAGTACTTCATCGCTTCCTTGTACTGCTCACGGTTGAGAAGAGCATTTCCTATGCCTATGTATGCGCGTCTGTAATTGCCGTCGTACTTGATGACATCGCGCCACGGCTGCTCGGATTCATCATAGTAGCCGTTGTTGTAGAGATTGGTCGCATTCGTAACTATCTCGCCGAACTGTGTCCTCTTGAAGATCGTTATGCCGTTCTTTCTCGAATCGAGCACATATATCTTGTCATCATGGGTCTCGATAGCCACAGCGCTGAGGAATGTGCCGAGCTGGTTGCCGCTGCCGCCGAGGACGAACATGAGATTTGCCTTCTCATCGTACTGGAACACTCTTCCGTGTACGAAGTCGAGGAGGTTGATATATCCGTTTTCACCGATGTCTATATCAACGATGGACGAATTCTTGGAGTATATCGACCAGTATGCGGGAGCATGGTCACCGAACACCGTATCCTCATCTATGATGGTGGAAAGTATGTTCGTGCCCTCGGGGTTGACCTTCTTCACCGTATCCGTCTTTACGTCCTGCGATTCGGTAACGGTGTAGATGAAGCCCTCATCGTCGATGTCGAAGTTGTCGAAGCCTACAGCCGTCGATTTGGTCATACGCTCTCTCTGGCTCTCGGTCGCGATGGAGTTCCAGAATGCGTTCATGAGTATCTCTGCGGTCTGCTCAACGCGGTTCGCACCGAAGAATCCGAGGAACTCGCCGTTCACGTCATACATTACCGCACCCTTTGTTACCGAGCCTACCACGATGTACACATTGCCCGCCTTGTCTACTACGACCTTCTCGGGCTTGAATGTGAGCTCCTGTGTGTATATCTCGGACTTGGGCTTCTCGAACAGCCTGTCAACATTGCCCTCGCGGTCGCACTTTATGACTCTGCTGTTCTCTGTGTCCGCAACGTACATCGTGCCGGTGTACTGGTCAACGAATACGCCCTGCGGAGCATTGAGCTTGAGTTCCTTGCCTTCGTATGTGAATTTATCGTAATAATCCACCATATTGAAGTCAAGATCTGTTACTATGATCCTGTTGTTGCCCTTGTCTACAATATACATCAGATCATCGTGCGAAATGAAGATGTCGGCAGGCTCCTTGAGCTGCAGCAGCTGCTTCCAGCTTTCCTTGTCATAGTCGTAGCCGTCCATCGACTCTATCTTCTCGGCAAGTCCGTTTATCAGCTTGCCGTCCACGAATCTGTCCGCACTGTATCCTACCTGAGAGGAGACTGCATCTCCCCACCTGTCGTAGCTGTAAGGGTCATAGCTTTCCATAGCGGATACGCTGCCTGTCATGCCCATCATGAGCACTGCTCCGGCAGCAGCCACTATCCTTTTCAGGCATGGCTTTTTCAAAGCTGACATATCATCACCCTTTTCTCAGTTAATGTTGAAAAAATCAATCCTTCATACCTGCGTGTGCCATTGTTTCCATAACGTTCCTCTGTGCAAGTACGAATACGAGAAGAGGAGGTATCATCAGCACTACTGCGGATGCAGCTATCGCACCCTGACGGGCGATACCCGCTGCAGCGATCTGCTGAACTACTACGGGGATGGTCTTGAGTGCTTCATCGTATACAAGACCGCCGCCGTTGGTATTCCACGCTGTCTGGAATTCAAAGAT
>JAFPPJ010000332.1 GCA_017410745.1 Oscillospiraceae bacterium | reverse complement strand
CACATAAGTAACCGATTCGCAGGCAAAGTTATACGAATTGGCTGTGGGCACCGCCCACCCGACCCTTGACAAGACTGTACAGATGTGGTAGAATAAGAGATGGTGCTGATACAGCATAAAACTATATCAAGGAGCGATACCTATGATACCATACAAAATATATCTCAGTGAAGATGAGCTTCCCAAGCAGTGGTATAATGTAAGAGCGGACATGAAGACAAAGCCCGCACCGATACTTGACCCTGCGACAGGCAAGCCCGTTACGCTTGAGCAGCTCAGTGGTATATTCTGCACAGAGCTTGCAAAGCAGGAACTTGACAACGATACCCCGTATATAGATATACCCGGTGAGATACTTGACTTCTACAAGATGTACCGTCCCTCTCCCCTTGTAAGAGCATATTTCCTCGAGAAGGCGCTCGATACTCCCGCAAAGATATACTATAAGTTCGAGGGCAACAATACCTCGGGCAGCCATAAGCTCAACAGTGCTATAGCACAGGCATATTACGCAAAGAAGCAGGGCCTCAAGGGCGTGACCACAGAGACAGGTGCAGGCCAGTGGGGCACAGCGCTTTCGATGGCTTGTGCATACTTCGGACTTGACTGCAAGGTATATATGGTAAAGGTATCCTATGAGCAGAAGCCTTTCAGACGTGAAGTAATGCGCACATACGGCGCAAATGTCACACCGTCTCCTTCCGATACCACAAAGGTTGGACGTGAGATACTCGCAAAATTCCCCGGTACCACAGGTTCTCTCGGCTGTGCTATCTCGGAGGCAGTTGAAGCAGCAGTTACCTCGGACGGATATAAGTATGTACTCGGCTCCGTGCTCGCTCAGGTGCTCCAGCATCAGTCTGTTATCGGCCTTGAAGCAATGACAGCGTGCGATAAGTACGATATCAAGCCCGATATAATCATCGGCTGCGCAGGCGGCGGCTCCAACCTCGGCGGACTTATCGCTCCGTTTATGGGCAGAAAGCTCAGAGGAGAGGCAGATTATCGCTTCATAGCAGTTGAGCCTGCATCCTGTCCTTCTCTCACAAGAGGCAAATATGCATACGACTTCTGCGATACAGGCATGGTATGCCCGCTGCAGAAGATGTATACTCTCGGCAGCGGCTTCATGCCTTCTCCCAACCATGCAGGCGGACTTCGCTATCACGGCATGAGCAGCATCATATCCGAGCTGTATGACGAGGGTCTGATGGAAGCACGCAGCGTAGAACAGACAAGTGTATTCGATGCAGCTACTATGTTCGCACGCATCGAAGGCACTCTCCCCGCTCCCGAATCATCACATGCTATAAGAGTCGCTATAGACGAGGCTCTCAGATGCAAGGAAACAGGTGAGGAGAAGACGATACTCTTCGGCCTCACAGGTACGGGATATTTCGATATGGTGGCATATCAGAAGTACAACGACGGTGAGATGTCCGACTACATACCCACCGATGAAGAGCTCGCAAAGAGCCTCGCATCTCTGCCCAATATAGGCTGATATATACGGCTGACAGTTCGGCTGTCAGCCGTTATCCATACCCTGACAGCGCGCAGAACGCAGAAAGGACGAATATGAAAATATCACTTTTGCAGACAGCACCAGAGAGCTCGCTATATGCAAATATGGAAAAAGGCATGGCAGCATGCAGAAAGGCAAAGGAGCAGGAGGCGGACATAGCACTGTTCCCGGAAATGTACAGCTGCGGATATGACATAAACGGAGATCCGGATGAATGGGTCAAGAATGCGATAACTGCCGATGATGACTATGTGAAGGCGTTTTCAAAGCTTGCTTCGGAGCTTGATATGGCGATAGGCATAACACTGCTCGAAAAGCATGATCCCAAACCGCTGAATACTCTCATACTCTTTGACAGGCACGGCAGACTGACTCTCAAATACTCAAAGGTGCATACCTGCGATTTCAGTGCAGAATATTTCCTGTCGTCGGGGGATGATTTCAGTGTATGTGATCTTGATACAAAAGACGGCATAGTCAGGGTCGGTGCAATGATATGCTTTGACCGTGAGTTCCCAGAGAGCGCAAGGATACTCATGCTCAAGGGTGCAGAGGTCATAATACATCCGAATGCCTGCCCGCTGGAGATAAACCGTCTGTCAGCTCTGCGTACAAGGGCATATGAGAATATGGTCGCAGTGGCGACCTGCAACTATCCCGCAAGTGTGCCCGACTGCAACGGACATTCAACAGTGTTTGACGGCATCGCTTGGAATCATGATGAGCCCGGTGTCCGCGATATGTGCATACTTGAAGCTGACGGCAGCGATGATATATTCACTGCTGAGATAGATATCGAAGCGCTGCGAGAGTACCGATCCCGTGAGGTAATGGGCAATGCATACCGCAAAACATACGCGTATGCAAAGCTGCTCGATGATACGGTCGAAGAACCGTTCATCAGAGAGGGCAGAGAGCTTATCTATTATACATGATCAAAACAGCACCATCGTTCATATGCGATGGTGCTGTCTATACGATATATCAGTCTGCAGATGTGTCATATTTTTCGATGATGTCAAGGATATCGGTGTACTGTCCTTCAAACGGTTCAAACTGTGTCCAGTAAATACCAATATTGTAGTATATCGTCCGGTTGCTGATGTACACATTTTCAGTGAATTTATTATTGCTTCT
>JAFPPJ010000331.1 GCA_017410745.1 Oscillospiraceae bacterium | reverse complement strand
GGTGACATTCCAATAGATGACGGGCATGGCCTTCTCACCCTTGGCGATAGTGGCTCCAGCTTCCTTTATCTGCTTATAGGTGGCATAGACGGGTACATCATAGCCGTTGGCAGCGGTATGCAGCACATCCGATGCTCCATAATACAAATGATATTGTCTTTTTAGTATCCTTATTCATAGCGTCCTCCTTGTTCTACATTGATCTTCGTATGAGCTTCTGCACCTGAGAGACATTCATGGATCTGATCAGATGGCCGTCCGTGTATTCTCTCGCAGTATATACCGTTATATCGCATGAGCGGTTTATTCTCTGCGGCAGATTCTGAGTGATGCGTATTTTAGAAAGTCTTTCAAGCGGCACGCATATGGAATGGAAAGAGAACCATTTGCAGTAACGTGCGCTCAGCTTATTCTTGTCGATATCTAGCCCGGTGGTATAGAAAGCTATGGCCTTGGCAAATACAAGCCATACGGCAGGTATCGCCGATATTATCGCCAGAAATCTCAGCAGCTCGTACCAGTAGGGGATAAGCACAATCAGTATCATGGCGATGAGCGGGATAGATATCACAAGCAGCGCTGGCGGCCATAGGAACCTCCATGCATAGAGCATATCTGGTCTGATATAGTCCGTGTCCGCAACAAATTCGGGGAGTATGTCTTCCATGACCGTATCTATGTCAAACAGGCCTTTTCTGCCTGTCGGCCTTTTTCGTCTTGTGGCACATATAGGGATGAATACGGGTATCTCACGCTTGCGTTTGCCGTATCCTGTACAGCTTATATGCACCGAAGCAAGTCCGAACAGCTTCATCATAAGATTCTGGCGCATATCGGTCATGCTTATCTTTATTACATTTATGCAGTAGATGCGCCTGACGAGCAGTCCGGATGATATAAGGATGCAGTTCCCGCGCCGTATTATCCTGAAATTCAGGTGCCGTACAGTATTGAACATAAAAGACATCAGAAAGCCTGTGCCTATAACTACCGATACAGCAACGCCTGCAGGGTCTATCCCCGAGATGAGCTTCCAGATAAGTTCAATAAGCGCATCGGACAGACCGCTCACAAGATTTACAAAGTCTCGTTCAAGTGTTTCTCCGATTATGCTCGTTGATACGGATAATGCTGTCATTATCAGCACAACTCCGGAAAAAGCGGATGAAAAGAAGAATGAGAACAGCATCATTATATACAAAGGGACTGTATAGCTGCTTTTTATCGAGCTTCTGTCCGCGAAAAGCACTGTCAGCTTGGAAAGGAGATGCTGCCTGTCGCCCTTTTTTAGCACCAGGTTGACATCGGATGCCTTTTTCGTAGAACAAGGAGCATCCGTATCCATCATCACACGGGAAATGCCCAGCGCGAGATACAGTGGATCTTCCTCCACAGCGGCAGCGCAAATGTTGCTGAATCTTATCTCTTTTTTTCTTCTGAATATAAATCCCTGCATCAATATGATGCGGTCATCTCTTATTTCATATTTAGTGAACAGCCAACGCCATACTGCAGCAAATATCATGAGCAGAACGACTGCTATATCCCATTTTGTGCCCTTAGCCCATCGCACTACGTCAAAACGTATGGTATCTATCCCGTCCTGCATCCTTATGGAGAGCAAGCCTCGAAGCAGGGGGATAAGCAGCATCCAGAAGCGTTTTGATGTATATCCCACGACGGCAAGAAAATGCTGCCTTTTCATATATCACCGTCATTTTTGTCACTGTTGAATATAGAATCGAATGAAAGCTGAGAACCACTGTCAAACATAGACATCTGCATACTGTCGTCTTGTGTAAAGTTGTCACTGTCAACTGTATAATATCCATCAAATGACAGTGTACCGTATTTGAAATCCGCAGGTATAATTGGCTCAGCCTCTTTTGCGGCGGAGCGCTGCTTTTCTTCCGGGAAACGGTATTCCTTTATCATCTGCAGCACTTTGCGGCAGTCTTCATCTGACAGGAAAAACATGAGTATATTGCCGCCGAGCGCATTGAGCGAAATGAAATTGAATGATGTGAACTTTGACAGCGGGGTGGACAATACAGTAGCATGTTGAATGGACGATATCCTCATTATACTGTATGTGCGCGAAATAAGCCCGGTGTAAGAAATTATCTTGCCTTTGTCTATCACATAGCGCAGCGTGCCGTACCAGAGGGGGAGTATGATTATGATCGTGATCAGATACAATGCTGCAAGGACGATCATTATAATGCCGATGACTTTCTCGGGCAGGCTTTTAACGATCGTCATATCAGGCAGATACTGCGGATATTTATCATGAACATACGAACGCAGGACATTAAGCGCTGCGAGTATGATAACAGTCACTACAAATGCAGCAAGAGAAATAAAATATCTTCCTTTGCTGTCATACCTGAATGTATACAAATTCTCACTTCCAAATCTGTGATACGCTCCTATATATCGAAATTATTATAGCATGAAAAAATGTTTTTGTCACTATTTTTTTTGAAAATTAATATGATTCTAATAATCCCGCATAACTGCGCAGATAGATACGATATGGATCCGATAAGCTGAATAGGAGAGCTATATTTAAATATATGCTAATTTCGCATAATCAAAGTTATACGAAATTAGGGGATTTGATGAAACTCAAGGTTTCATCTCAGCTATGCGCTTTACCGTCCTTTTCGCTTTTTTCGGGTATTTCGTGTTCATATTCTTGTTATAGATGATATTATCAACCGCATGGGAATTCGATAGAGATCACAAGCCGATACAATTTCCGAATATCACAGAAAAACCGCTCTGTCAGAAACAGAGCGGTTCAATAATATCGGAATATCCGACAGCTGCACGCTTTATCTTCAGCAGATCGCGTTTATCCGCAAATCCGGGCGATACAGCTTCTACCATAAGATATCTTATATATGCAAACTGTATTATCTGCTGCTCAGCATGAAGCAGATATCTTTCATCAGAGCTTTCAAGATATGTGCTGAGAAATGTTTTCCATATCAGTCGGTTTTCTTCATCGGTAAAGACTGATGCCTGTGATTTGATCCCCATCTCCGGAAGAAGCTTGAAATACCATGCCATGCTTGACACGTCCTGTATCGGATGTCCCTGCCCGGCCATAAATGCATCAAGCACGATATATTCTCCGTTCTGTACGGCAATATTATGAGGAGTGAGATCATGATGGGCGTATGTATGTCCCGCAGGAATATTATCGATCACTCTGAGAAGCCTGTTGTACTCATCGGTCTTGAGAAAACCGCTTTTCATAAGTTCTGAAAGCAGCCGCTTTTCAGAATTTACAGAGGAATTAAGATCGGCAGCCCGCACATCAATTGAATTTATTCGTCTGGTCCACTGCGCAAGCGTCTGTGTATATTCTTTCAGATCTTCACGGTGAGATGCCATTTGATCTATAAGTGTATCGGCGCCCTCTGATTCGAATATGATCCCGTAACGTTCGCCTGAACGTACTATATTGTAAGAAATGGATATGGGTACGCCGGATTTTAGCGATATAGAAGAGAGCCGCTTGTTATTCATAATGAAATCGAGCGGTATGTTCTCCGAATACAGTCTCAGTACAGATTCATCGTCTATACGATACATATCTGCAACATTGTCTCCCGATATATGTTTCAGCGCTGAAATGTCAACAGTGTCAACGGTGATATCGCCCATCTCAGCCTTGTATCTTTCGGGCGTTTGTATCTTTATAAGCTTGTTGAAACCTGTCTGGATAAATATATCGTACAATTCTTCCGATGCTTTTATCACGTTCACATGAGGACCGTATCTTTTTCTTATCTTGAGCAGCGTGCGGAGCCCGGCACTTGAGATATAACTGACACCGGACATATCGATCACAGGGATCATTCCGTTATATGAAAGCATCACCTGATGGATCGCTTCATCTATCTCTTCGGCATTTGCTGCATCCATCCGCGGCCCGGGAAAGAATATTACAAGATCATTCTCGACAGTATGCTCCATCTGAGCCTCCTGTATCAGATAATTTCCTTGAGTATGATATATGCGACAGTCGCAAGTGATCTCGCCTCAACATAATCTCTGTCTATGATATATTCCTTGTCAAGCAGCTTCTTTATCTCGGATACCCTCTCAAAGCCTTCTACAGCCTTCTGCTTGTCGGGTATCACAAAATATGCCTGCTGCATGATATGGCGTATCTCTGTCCTGAGGCCGGTGGGAATGTGCTCTGCGTTTTCGGGCTGAGTAAATTCGTATGTGAACGCCTCAAATCCGTCATCCGCCTTTGATGCGATGTCGTCAGCAGCTTTGTGACCGAATACAAGTGCTTCAAGGAGCGAGTTGGATGCGAGCCTGTTATTGCCGTGAACACCTGTGTGAGAGCACTCACCTACTGCATAAAGTCCGGGGATATCGGTTCGTGAGTTGGTGTCAACATTGATACCGCCCATCAGATAATGCTGGCAAGGGAATATCGGTATAAGATCCTCAGCCATATTTATGCCCTGTGTGAGCAGAAATTCAAATATCATCGGGAAACGCTCGTGCAGATATTCTTCTCCCTTGTATCTTATATCAAGATAGAATTCTTCACTCTGTGTGCGCTTGCTTTCAAGCATGATGGAATGAGATACGACATCGCGAGGTGCGAGCTCTTCCCTGTCGTCGTACCTGTCCATGAAGCGCTCCTTGTTGCAGTTGAGAAGGTATGCGCCCTCACCTCTTACAGACTCAGATATAAGGAAGCATTCTCTTGATGAATCATGATAGGCAGTGGGATGGAACTGCACCAATGAGAGATTTGTGATGGTGGCGCCCATGTCATATGCTGCTGCTATGCCGTCACCCGTAGCGATGGCGGAATTGGTAGTATAGCCGTATACACGTCCTATACCGCCGGTAGCAAGTACGGCAAAGCGGGATGTATATGTGGTGTGCTCGCCGTCATGCAACACATCGAAGGCGAATCCGCCGTTTACCTGCTTCATGCGGCACATCAGAGCATTGTCCATGAGGGTGATATTGTCCGCAGCAAGCACTGCTTCTCTTATGGCGCGGGTCACTTCGGCGCCTGTGGAATCCTTGTGATGGAATATCCTCCTGCGGCTGTGACCGCCTTCAAGTGTGCGGTCGAGCTCGCCGTTCTCATCCTTGTCAAAGTCAACTCCGAGATCGAGGATATGCTCTATCTCAGCAGCGGCTTCCGTGACAAGAACACGAACGGAATCGGGATTGTTCTTGAATCCGCCCGCTACAAAGGTATCGTTCGTATGCAGAGTAATGGTATCGTCATCAACAGGCTTGTATACAGCGGCTACTCCGCCCTGCGCAAGCTTGGAATTGCAGAGCTCCGCTTCGCGCTTGGCAAGCACGAGCACCCTGCACTTTTCGGGAAGGTCAAGAGCCGTATAAAGTCCTGCTACTCCCGCGCCAACAACTATCACATCATAAAAATTGTTCATAACCTATCCTTCTGTTCTGCGGTCTGTATTGTCACGGCAACGACCTGTACGACCGTGATACTCCGCACATATCCAGTATAATTATATCATATGTGAGTGTTTTGTCAAGGGTTTATGATAACAAAAAGGTTACAAGAAAACAAAATTCGGGCACAGTATTGACAAAAACATCTTCTCGGTGGTATAATATTAAGGTGTATGTTCAACGGCAGATGTGTGTTCTGCTGTGGATACAGGCATATCCGCACCGCGGATAAACGATGCTCAAAAGACGATACCAGCCGCAAGGAGGCTTTTATCTTGGCCAGATCCAATAAAAAGAAGAAAAAGACGAACCCTGTTAAGAAGGTATTTACCGTGATCGGGACAGTGCTGCTTTCTCTGTTCCTTATAGCCGTGATAAGCGTATCTATAATCGCAGCTGCACTCACGGTGTATGTGATGCAGTTCAGAGAGAATACGCCTATCGATATAGACCTCGACAGTCTTGATCTTGCATATACCACATTTATATACGGTTATGACGAGAACGGCGAGGAGGTCGAGCTTGAAAGCATAAGCCGAGCTGCAAACAGAATACCCGTCTCCATCGAAAATGTCCCCAAATTCGTACAGGACGCATTCGTATATGCGGAGGATGAGCATTTCTATGAGCATGCGGGCGTAAACTGGACGCGTACATTCGGCGCATTCCTCAACGAAGTCACCAACGGTCTTATATACGGCTACAAGCAGGGTGGTTCCACCATCACTCAGCAGCTTGTAAAGAACGTCACTCATGATGAGGAGCAGACCTGGGACAGAAAGCTCAGAGAGGTGTTCAGGGCATCCGACCTTGAACGCTACCGCACAAAGGAAGAGATACTCGAAGCATATCTCAACTGCATAGGCTTCGGCGGAAGCACATCCGGCATACAGGCTGCATCCCTCAAATACTTCGGCAAGGAAGTATCGGAGCTCGACCTTGCTGAGGCTGCCTGCCTTGCAGCTATACCCAAGAGCCCCGAAACGCTCAATCCCTTCAATGATGCAGAGGCAAACAAGACACGTCAGGAATATGTGCTTGGCGCAATGCTCAAGAACGCGGCGATCTCCGAAAGAGAATACGAAGCTGCGATGAATGAAGTTCTGCAGTTCAGAGATCCCGAGAAGGATCCCAAGAGCAATGCTATACAGAACTGGTATATAGATACTGTCATCCGCGATGTTACAAATGATCTCATGGATCTCTACGGATGCAGTCAGCAGGAAGCATCCGATATGCTGTACAACGGCGGCTATACTATATATACTCCCGTGAACATCAAGATGCAGGAGGAGATAGAGGCTAAATACCGCGATTATACCACATTCTCGGATACTGTCCTCAATAACCCTCCCCAGTCCGCATTCGTTGTGATGGACTATACAGGAAATATCCTTGCTATCGCCGGAAATGTCGGCGAAAAGGCAGGCTCGAACGTATTCAACTACGCTACTATGGACTGGAGACAGCCCGGTTCAGCTCTGAAGCCCCTTGCAGGCTATGCATACTGCGTGGAGAACAATATTACCACATGGTCTGAGTTTTTTGAGGACTCCCCTATCGAGATACCCGATGATGACAATCCCGGCCAGACCAGGCAGTGGCCTACTAACTACTCCTCCAACAGCGAGGACAATGTATGGAGCAATCAGACCTTCACTACCTATCAGGCACTTGAAAGATCGCTCAACACCGTATCTGCACAGCTTACTGAGAGAGCGGGCGCATCCAACATATTTGAGTTCATACAGAACAAATATCAGTTCTCCACCCTTGATGCAGCCGATGCGTATATCGCACCCATGAGCGTTGGTTCACTGTATCACGGTCTGTATCTGAGAGAGCTTGTTGCGGCTTATCAGGTATTCGGCAACGGCGGAAAATACTTCGCGCCTACATCATATACCTATGTGCTCGATCCTTCGGGCGAAATGGTGCTCCAGCACAAGTATATACCCATCCAGTCCATCGGCGATGATACTGCGTATATCGTGAACCGCATGATGAAAGAGGTCGTAGAGGGCGAAAACGGTACAGGCCGCGCTGCCAAGCTCAACAATGTTGAGGTAGTGGGCAAGACCGGTACATCCCAGGAATGGCGCGATAATCTGTTCATTGCGTGCACTCCCGACTATGTCAGCGGTGTATGGTACGGCTATAAGGATCACAAGACGGTAGAACCCGGAACATATTACGCCAGCGCACAGCTCTGGAAGAATATATTCGGAGACATAGCAGACGCAGGCGAAACGGCAGAATTCACGATGCCTTCAAGCGTACAGGAGCTTTATTACTGCAAGGAGACAGGCGATATAGCGACCGAGACATGCAAGGAGACAGCTGAGTTCAAGGGGTATTATAAGAGAGATCCCGCTCCCAAGCTTTGTGAGCATGGCAACAAGATAAGCATGAAGAACTACAAGAACCCCGGCGATCCCGATGAAGAGACTTCCGAAGAAGGAGCAGAGCCGGCACCAGAGGGAGAAGCAAATGAAGAATGACATCACTCTTACCTGCCCGTGCCACTTTGGTACGGAAAGGACGCTGAAATTTGAGGTATCACGCATCGGCGGAGAGGATATCACCGTTACGGACGGCCGTGTCACATTCAAGGGCGATACGGATATGATAGCCCGTGCGAATATATGCCTTGCTTCTGCGGAGCGTGTGCAGATACTTCTCGGTACATTCAGGGCGCATACGTTTGATGAGCTTTTTGAAGGTGTCAAGGCACTTCCTCTTGAAAGGTTCATCGAGAAGAACGATGCGTTCCCCGTTACAGGTCATTCTATAAACTCGGCGCTCCACAGCATCCCTGCATGTCAGTCTATAATCAAGAAGGCTGCGGTAGACAGGCTTTCATCAAAGTATCATGTGAATTTCTTTGAGGAATCCGGTTCTCTGCACAGGATACAGTTCAATATCATAAAAGACACTGTCACCATTATGATGGATACCTCGGGTACGGGACTTCACAAAAGGGGCTATCGTCCCCATTCGAACACCGCTCCCATAAAGGAGACGCTTGCTGCTGGAATATGCGATATCGCCGGAGTTAGACGCAATTCAAAGGTGTATGATCCTTTCTGCGGGAGCGGCACTCTCCTTATAGAGGCAGCATATAAGGCGCTCAATATCGCTCCGGGTCTTCGCAGAGGCTTTGCGGCGATGACGTGGGGCATGATACCGCAGAGCGTATGGAAGGCTGAACAGGACCGCGCAAGATCGCTTATAATAAAGGATTCGGATTTTGAAGCGGTGGGCTTTGATATTGATCCGGAGTGTGTAGCGCTTACCCTTGAGAACGCATCACGTGCGGGCGTAAGATCACGTATACGCGCTGAACAGGCGGACATCAAGGATTACAGGAATATCGAGGATACTCTGACTATAACAAATCCTCCCTACGGAGAGAGAATGCTTGAGATAAAGCAGGCAGAGGAGCTCTATTCTGTCATGGGCAATGTCTTTTCGGCGGATAGTTCGCATCCCTGCGCAGTTATCTCACCCGATGATAAATTTGAGGAGCTTTTCGGAAAGAAAGCAGACAAGAAACGCAAGCTGTATAACGGTATGATCAAGTGTGATCTGTATCTGTACAGCAAATGATCACGGAGGGTACAGCAGGCTGTGCCCTCTCTTTAAGTCGGAAGTGATAAAATGAGCATCTCTGACGAGGATGCACGCATATACACCATGAGCAAGGAATCACCTGTGAAGGCAGTGCTGAAAATGGGTGTTCCTCTTGTGGCGGGTATGTTCATCATGGTGCTGTACAACCT
>JAFPPJ010000330.1 GCA_017410745.1 Oscillospiraceae bacterium | reverse complement strand
GTGATAATGCCCGCATGGATGGAATTTGTATACAAGCATGATGTGATGCGCTTCTGCCAGATGGCAACAAGGGTATTCGGCGTAAAGATGAACTTTGCCGACCCGGAGGCTACGGCAGTGGAGGGCATACGCCGCTTCAGGGAATTCCTGCACTCCATCGGCATGCCCATAAACTTCGAGGAGCTCGGCGCTAAGGCAGAGGACATCCCCGCACTTGTGGACAAGTTCGGCCTCGGCGACGGCAGGACAGGCGGCTTCGTCCATCTCTCCTCCGCAGACATCGCAGAGATATACAACATCGCAGTAAACGCAAGGCTGTAAGATATGCCCCGCGCTGTCCGATACGGAGGGCACGGGGTTGTCTAACAAGATATACCCGTATAAAGGATCCGGGTCAGAAAACAGTGCGCCTATACGAAAAATTGACCCCCATTTGACCCCCATATACGCCCAAAAACGCACTAAATTTTCCAAGTTTTCACGATAAAAACACCCGCATAGTATTGCCGTGAATGGCTTTACTATGCGGGTATTGTAATATTTTTCGACCGAAGTATAGACGAGAAACGCACGTAAAAGCTTGAATATATGCGGTTTTATGTGCGGAGATCGTCTATACTTCGAGGAGAAAATTATTATGGTGGACCTGAAGGGGATCGAACCCTCGACCTCTGCATTGCGAACGCAGCACTCTCCCAGCTGAGCTACAGGCCCTTTCATACTCATTATACACCATTTCTTACCAAATGTCAAGTGTCGGCTTTGCCGGTCGGCACGTCCGGTCGGCAAAGCCGACTGTTACCCGGTACGCATTCGCACAAGCCCGTCATACTATCCTCGGAACAGAAGGGTAGTACCCGGTCAGCGGATCTACTGATGTATTTTGTGCATGGCCTTTTATTTGCGGCTCGGTCACGTTTATGGGCGTAAAACTGTATAAAGCGGCTGGTCGGCAAAGCCGACTGTTATCCGGTACGCATTCGCACAAGCCCGTCGCGCTATCCTCGGAGCGGATAGGCAGCCGGTACGGGCGGCAGTGATTTGTGCAAGGAGTGTCTCCGCCAATAAATTAGTTGTTGTAATATACAGAATATCTATTGTAATTTTGTTTGTTTTGTGGTATAATAAGATGTTACCTGAAAAAATAATGATAGGACGATGCCTTGATGTTTGACAAGCTTAATAAAACGGCAGAGCATTTCGATGATATAGCAGAGCAGCTGACCCGTCCCGCGGTCATATCCGACAACAGCACATATGCGGCTCTGATGAAGGAATACAGACAGCTCGAGCCGATAATAGAGAAATACCGCGAATACAAGAAGGCGGTGCAGGATGAAGCGGATGCCCTTGCCATGACCGAAGAGCCCGACCCCGAGCTCAAGGAGCTTGCCCGTGAGGAGCTCGATGCCGCAAAGCAGCAGAAGGAGCGCATAGCAGAGGAGCTGAAGATACTGCTCATACCCCGTGACCCCAACGATGACAAGAGCGTCATAATCGAGATAAGGGGCGGTGCAGGCGGCGAGGAGGCGTGCCTTTTCGCAAACTCCCTTTTCCGCATGTACTCGATGTATTCCGAGAGCAAGAGATGGAAGACGGAGATACTCTCCGCAAATCCCACCGAGCTTGGCGGATACAAGGAGGTATCCTTCTCCGTGGAGGGAGCGGGCGCATATTCCAGGCTTAAATTCGAGTCCGGCGTACATCGTGTTCAGCGTGTGCCCGAGACCGAGTCACAGGGGCGCATACAGACATCCACCGTCACCGTGGCAGTACTGCCCGAAGCCGATGAGGTGGAGCTGAGCATCGATCCTACGGAGCTCAAGATAGACGTGTTCCGTGCATCGGGTGCGGGCGGTCAGCACATCAACAAGACCGAATCCGCCGTGCGCATCACCCATCTGCCCACGGGCACGGTGGTGGAGTGTCAGGACGAACGCTCACAGCACAAGAACAAGGACAAGGCAATGAAGATACTGCGTTCAAGGCTGTATGAAGCCCTCTGTGAGGAGCAGAACGCAAAGATAGCATCCGACAGGCGCTCTCAGGTGGGTACGGGCAGCCGAAGCGAGCGCATACGCACATACAATTTCCCCGAGGGCAGACTGACCGACCACCGCATCGGTCTCACGCTCTACAAGCTCGAAAGTATAATGAACGGTAACCTCGATGAAGTGATAGATGCGCTCACTACCGCCGATCAGGCGGCAAAGCTCGCAGGGGAGGAAATATGATCACCCGACTTCTTACCTCATCGGATGAGGATATCGCCGCTGCCGCACGGATCATCCGTGAGGGCGGCATAGTGGGGATGCCTACGGAAACGGTCTACGGACTTGCGGGCAATGCCCTTGATGCGGACAGCTCAAGGAAGATATATGCCGCAAAGGGCAGACCCTCGGACAACCCCCTCATCGTGCATATCGCGGACATAGCGGACATATCGCCGCTGGTGAAGACCGTGCCCGACAATGCCCGCAGGCTTTTCGATACATTTTCACCGGGGCCGCTGACGGTCATACTTCCGAAGACGGACATCATCCCCGATGCCACATCCGGCGGGCTCGACACCGTCGGCATACGCATCCCTGCCGACAGGACGGCACGGCGGCTCATACGCGCGGCAGGCGTGCCTATCGCTGCTCCCTCCGCCAATCGTTCGGGCAGCCCCTCTCCCACCACGGCGGCGCACGTCATGCATGACATGGACGGGCGTATACCCGCAGTCATAGACGGCGGCGGCTGTGCGGTGGGAGTGGAGTCCACCGTGGTATCCTGCAGCGAGGACGGACATATCACGATACTGCGTCCGGGCTTCGTGTCCCTTGAGGATATAGCGAGCGTCACAGGCGAGGACGGCGTGTCCCTTGCAAAGGGCGTTACCGAGCGCATATCCGACGGCGAGAGAGTGCTCTCCCCCGGGATGAAGTACCGCCACTATGCCCCGGATGCGGACATAGCCCTCGTGGTGGGCGGCAAGGAGGCCTTCGAGCGTTTCGTTTCGGCACAGGAGGCGGATGCATATGCTGCAGGCTTCGGCGATGAATCGCTCCCCCGCCTTATACCCTACGGGCTTACCTCCGAGGAGCAGGCGCACGAACTTTTCGATATGCTCCGCAGGATAGACGAGATAGGTGCAAAGCGTGTCTATGTGCGCTGCCCCGAGAGGAGCGGCGTAGGGCTCGCAGTATACAACAGGCTGCTTCGCGCAGCGGGCTTTGAGGTGATCTATGCCTGACAGGATCATTGGCCTGACGGGTCAGTCGGGCAGCGGCAAAAGCACCGTGAGCAAGGTGTTTGCCGCACATGGCTTTGACGTGTGTGACGCTGATATGGTGTCAAGAGAGGTCACAGCAAGGGGCAGCGCTGCGCTTGATGAGATAGCCGCCGAATTCGGCAGCGATATGCTCACCCCCGACGGCAGCCTTGACCGCAGGAAGCTGGGAGCGTATGTGTTCTCCGACAGAGCTGCTCTCGACAGGCTCGAGGGGATACTCTACCCATATATCCTGCGCCGCATAGGAGAATATACAGAGGCCGCCCGGGGCAGCGTCCTGCTCGATGCTCCCACGCTGTTTGAAGCGGGTGCGGACAGGCTGTGCGATATGATAATAAGCGTGGTCGCAGATGAGGATATACGCCTTCGGCGCATCATGGCAAGGGACGGTATTGACGAGACGGCGGCGCGCAACAGGTTCTCATCACAGCATGATGAGGCTTTTTTCCGTGAGAGATCGGATATAGTCATAGAGAACAACGGCGGTGAGGATGAACTCATCAGCCGTGTCACAGAGATAATAGAGAATATAACGGGAGACAAATGAAGAAACGAAAGATATTGGTGCCCCTGCTGCTGATACTCATGTTTTTCGGCGTGCCCATAGGGGCAAGATATGTATTCCCTCTCGGGTATGAGAGCTATGTGGACAGATACAGCAGCGAATGCGGCGTGGACAAGCTGTTCGTCATGGCTGTGATAAAGACCGAGTCCGACTTCGACCCAAATGCACGGTCTGAGGTGGGTGCAAGGGGACTGATGCAGCTGATGGATGAAGCCTTTGAATGGGTGGCGCTCCGCAAGGGCGACGACCGCTTCACCTATGACGATATGTACGAGCCGGAGCACAACATAGAGTACGGCACATATATGCTCAGCCTTCTGTACGATGAATACGGCGATGAGCGCACGGCACTCGCGGCGTATCATGCAGGCAGGGGAGCGGTCAGGGGATGGCTCTCCGACAGCGACTATTCCTCCGACGGGAAGACGCTCGACACCATACCCTCGTCCGTCACCGCTCACTATGTTGACAAGGTGATGGGCTGCTACTTTGTCTATAAATTGCTTTACGGAGAATGACCATGTCTTTGAAACTTAATATCAAGACCTTCAGGTCTGAGATAGATACAAGGCTGCGGCGCAAGGGCGAGAGCTATTTCAGCGAGGGCAGGATACGAAAGCTCATATACAATGCCCGTGGCAATGTCCGCGCAGTGGTGCACGGCACCGTGAACTACTCCATAGAGATGAGCATAGACAACGACACCGGCGATATCGACGATGTGTCCTGTTCCTGCCCCGCCGCCCAAAGCATGCTGTGCAAGCACGCAGTAGCCGTGATGTATGCCTGCGCCGATAAATTCAAGGAGCATTCGAGCGAGGGCAAGAGCAGCCGCATCGTGCTCGATCTGATACAGAAGAAGAGCACCGCTCCCGCACCCGAGGTTCACAAGGATGCATTCATCAGGGTGATCCCGCATATAATCATCGAAGATAATATACCGTTCTATTACCTTACCGTAGGCAGCACAAGGATGTACAAGGTCAGGAACATATTCGATCTGTACCACATCTTTCGCTATGGCATGCACCTTTACTGCGGCAAGGAACTTGATATGCCGGTGGATATGGATATGCTCACCGATGACAGCCGCCGCCTGCTCGAACTCTGTGCGATGCAGTATATGCAGAGCCCGGGCTATGAACGTGACGACAAGAAGATCAAACTCAGCGATATATATATCGACGATGTGCTGTCCCTGTGCGGTTCGGACACGATAGACGCAGACGGCACAGATGTCGCTGTCATACATCAGGATCCGAAGATATCCCTGAAGATCATGGCCAACGGAGATGACTTCGAGCTCATCACTGCAGAAGACTGCATGATAATGTTCGGCACATCCTCCGCCCATGTGTATAAGCCGAAGGAGCGCAAGTGGTATGTCTCATCCCGCCGCTTCATGCAGGAGATGAAGGGCATATCACCCATATTTTCCGCACGCGAACTCAGGATCGCACGCGCCGATATGGCGTCATTCTATTCTGTGGTGCTCAAGCGCATATCCAAATATGCGGAGACAGAGGGCATAGAGCTCATAGCCGATCTCATCCCGCCCGATATGAGCCCGCAGCTGTATGTGGACGTGGACAGGACGGGCAATATCGTAGGTCAGCTGGTTTTCACCTACGGCGAGAATATGATAAACTACGACCCCGCTGAGAAGCCGGCACCTCCGCGCGACATCATAGGCGAGCGTGCGGCAGTCGCACTTGTGAAGAACTTCATGATGGAGAACAACGACAAGGCGCATCCCTTTATATGCGATGATGACGAGCTGGTATATCTGTTCCTCACCGAGGGCTCAAAGCAGCTCATGAACGAGATGGAGGTATTTGCCAGCGACCGCTTCCTGCGTATGTCCGTGCGCCCGCCCGTCAAGCCCGTCATAGGCGTGCGCCCCGACGGCGACCTGCTCTCTCTGGATATATCCGACGACAACTATACCCAGGCGGAGCTGCTCGAGGTGCTCAGCGCATATCGTCAGGGCGCGAAGTACCACCGCATGAAGGACGGCACATTCGCGCTCATAACCGATGCGCTGTCGGGCTTTGACGAGCTTGCGGCAAATCTCAACATCACCGACAGGCAGTTTCTCAAGGATCATATAAGCATACCCAAGTACCGCATGATGTATCTCGAACAGCTCCGCAGCGCGGGGAGCGTGCGTCTGCGCAGCTCTGATTCCTTCCGCAGTATGGTGCGGGAGTATCATGCACAGCTTGAGAATACCGACCTTTCCGGCGTGCCCGACAATATCAACGGAACCATGCGCGACTATCAGCAGCATGGCTTCCACTGGATGAAGACCATATCGAGCTATGGCTTCGGCGGCATACTTGCCGATGATATGGGCCTCGGAAAGACCATACAGGCAATAGCCTTCATGCTCGATGCCAGGGCGGCGGGGAAAAAGCCATTCCTCGTGGTATGCCCCTCCTCCCTTACCCTCAACTGGCTCAGCGAGATACACCGCTTTGCACCGTCCCTCGATGCGGTGGTGATAGCAGGCACAGCCCCCGCAAGGAGCACGCTCATAGACAGCATAGGCGAGCACGACGTGGCGATAACATCCTATGCATCCATCACCCGAGATATAGACAAGTACGAGGGGATGCACTTCGCTGTGGAATTCATAGACGAAGCACAGTATATCAAGAATCACAGCACACAGGCAGCAAAGGCGGTCAAGGGCATAGACTCCGACGTGCGCTTTGCACTCACGGGCACGCCCGTGGAGAACTCCCTCGCAGAGCTGTGGAGCATATTCGATTACATCATGCCCGACTATCTTTTCAGCTACACCCGCTTCAAGAAGACCTATGAGACACCCATCGTGCTCAAGAGCGACAAGCACGCGGTAAAGGCGCTGCAGCGCACCGTATCGCCCTTTATACTGCGCCGAATGAAGAAGGATGTGCTCACCGAGCTCCCCGACAAGACAGAGACCGTACTCGTATCTGAGATGGAGAGCGAGCAGCGCAAGCTGTACACCGCACTTGTGATGCAGACTAAGAAGATGCTGCGCGATCAGAGCGCGCGCGAAGACCGCATAAAGATACTTGCGATGCTGATGCGTATGCGTCAGATATGCTGCGACCCCTCGCTCATATACGAGGACTACAAGGGCGGCAGCGCCAAGCTGCAGCAGTGCCTCGACCTTATCGAGAGCTGCGTCAATTCGGGGCATAAGCTCCTGCTGTTCTCACAGTTCACATCCATGCTC
>JAFPPJ010000329.1 GCA_017410745.1 Oscillospiraceae bacterium | reverse complement strand
GTAGTTTTTACAAATCGTTATCTGTGATATACAATAGTATTTCACATACTGATTCTATTTTCAACCCCTACATCGACATTTCCGGCTCCTCGGTCATAACCTCGTCTTGTGTCTGCTCAACAACATGAAAGCTGTCCACTCCCGGGATAAGCGACAGCGACCTGCCGTTATCCCAGGAAACCATCACCTGACCCGCATCGTCAACTCCACGAACAGTTCCCAGCGTTCCCGGCTCTATCGGCTGAGGGTCATCAGGCATATTATCACAGCATATTCTTGTTCCTGCCGGATACTGCTGCCGTATTCTTTCTACCTGCTCCGGTCTCAAAAAATCGTTCATTTGCTCACTCCATTCCCATAGTCATATCATCGGACTCATCTATATCTTCATCGTCGAAGTCCTCATATTCCTCGTCATCAGCTTCATCAATATCCTCTGACTCGTCCTCAGTTATCTCCTGTTCTTCCGTTTCCGTCTGCTGCTGATCCCTGTCAAGCTCTGCACGGATAAGACCCAGCACAAAGTCCTTCTGCTTCATATGATGCCTGTTCAGATAGTCCTTGATCTCATCGAACATTTCCTGCGGCACCTGAAATGCCATTGTACGCATATTACTCATATTCTGTCCCTCCTGTATTTTCGGGTGCAGCTCATTGTCAAGAGCCTGCGCCACAAAATCTCCCATTGTCATGCCGTGAGCTTCAATGTATTCACGCACCTGTGCATGAAGCTCCGCATCTACTTTAACGGTTATGCCTTTCTTCTCACTCGGCATCGGTCCTGCTCCTTTCCAACGCTTTCTTCAAAGCGGTATGCACAACATCTTCAATAGAGATGTTCTTACGCGCCGCCTCTGCCTTAATGATCTGAGCATACTGCGGCGGTATCGTTATTTCTTCTTTCATGATAGACCTCCCATTCCCATATCTTCGCTCTGTGTCAGGCTGTCCAGATACGCTTTCTCGGGCAGCAGCAGCCAGTCATCACTGCTGTTCCAGAAGCTGACGTTTATTTCACTGCCGCCTATCTTCAGATATTTCTGTTCAAGTGACTCTCCCCAGCCGTCACTTAATTGTCCCGAACAGTAACGGATAAACTTTGCCATTTCATCATCAGAAAGCTCACCGACCACCTTTGCGGTTATTACCCCCGTCAGCTCGCCCTCGATGACCTCAACAGAGCAGTGTGCCGAATATACCTTGTTATCCAGTTCATCATCGTCGCCATCGGGGTGATACCAGTGCATCAGTCCTCGTTCCTGTTCCTCGGGCAGATCGTTCTCCTTGATACCGATATTGATCTCGTCAGCATATCTCGCCATTTCAGCATTATCCGCGATGCAGCTATCATTCGGATAATCCTCTATATGCCGATAGATCTCCAGCGGACAGCACAGCCGTATTTCGTGAGCATGGGTCCTGGCGAACTGTTCCCATATCAGCTTGGCCTGCGGAATATACTGTGCGTACCTTGCGTAACTGTATCCCTCGCTCTCCACAAGTAGTCCGTCACCATTCTCCTTGTCATAGATCAGAAGACAATGGTATTGATGACCGTCATAATACATATTATCAATGTTATCCTGTATTTCCTGATGGTCTTGCATCGGATCAGCAGTTATCTGTCTGAACCTATAGTTGCTCACCGGCAAAGCCTTTTCAACAACATATTCGTGTGTGGTAAAGCTGATAGCCTTTCTTTCAAGATAAGGCAGGTTTAGTATCATTTTTTCCTCGTTCATAACTGTCCTCCCATTGATAGCTCTGGCTGTTCCAGCCGAAATGCCTTGTCCTCGCAGGAAACCACGTCCTTGGCAAACTGCTCGGCTTCTTCCATGTCCTCGGCAAGTATCTCATGCCCGACCGCAGCCGTGAACTCGTCAAATTTCTCTGTCCTTGTTTCATCGGTAAACACCGAAAAAGAAAACCCCCGACATATCACCTCATTGCCGCTGCTGTCTGTGCGGATAATGTGATCATCGGGGGTGATGTCGATATAGAATCCTTTGTATTTCATGCTCCACCTCCTATAGCTTGAAGCTCATCTGAATGTCATCGTCAAGGTCGAAGTCCTCATCTTCTTCCTCATCTTCGTCCTCATCAAGTGATTCATCATACTTGATGTTCATATCCGAAGCGTATTCATACGCTCTTGCCGCTGCTTCTACCAGATGGCTTGTATCCATGCCGTTAGCCTTGTAGCCGTCCCATATCGTCTGTAAATATCCCTGACTTGGAGGGGATATCTGCCCTCGGTTCATAAGGTATGCCATACCCTTTACAGTCTTTCCGTTGAGCTCGACATCTATTTCCGATTGCCTATATAGGTGAGGGAAACCCTCATAGCGGTTAAGTGCAGGAATATCCCTCGGGTCAAGCTCCCACAGAAGCACTGGCACCTCGGTTTCAGGCTTTGGCACGATTGTCGCCACACCTCTGAATTCCAGCTCCCAGCCTTTGACCACAGCTGTTCCGACCACCTTCGAGTGCGGACATCTGAACGACATCTGCGGTAGATTGATATTGCTGCCGTAAGCTATATACAGCATAGGCTTAGTCGGCAGCCTGTATTCGCTTTTCTTTTTCACTATCTCACTTCCTTTACATATTCATTGTGACCGCAGTTTCCTCGGCTATCTCTTCTTCGGAACTTCTCGACAAATCGCCCACAGCGCCGTTTTGTTCCTCATCGGGTGTTTCCCCGACCTCGCTCTCATTTTGCGACACGGTGCTCACACGCTCGTTACGGGCGGCTTCACGCTCGGCCTTGATCCTTTCTCGCTGGGCTATGGCATCTTCGGGGTGCCGCCATGCGATATTGCCCGATAAATGTTTCAGCAGG
>JAFPPJ010000328.1 GCA_017410745.1 Oscillospiraceae bacterium | reverse complement strand
ACCGCAGGTATCAGAGCATAGCCCGCTGCAACTCCTGTCACACCTCCGAACAATGCGATCATTCCCGCTTCAAGCAAAAACTCCATGAGTATCACCTGCTTCTTGCTGCCGAGCGCCTTGAGAAGTCCTATCTCTCCCGTGCGCTCCTTGACTGTGACAAAGAGCACGTTCATGATGCCTATGCCACCGACTATGAATACTATGGATGCCACCGCGATAAGCAAGGTCTGCAGCGTGTCCGCCGACTTCTCTGCCGCCTCCATCTTACTGCCCGCATTCTCCACGGTAAACGACGCATTCGGATAATTCTGCTTTAGTATCGTCTCTATATCGGCCATGACCTCATCTACATATTCAACGTCGCTTGCTACTGCCGTTATCTTTGGAGAGACATTTGCAAGGATATACTTTGATGCTGTGGAATACGGCACATATATCGCTTCATCGGGACTTATGCCCGAAAGCACATTGCCCATCTTAGAAAGCACGCCAAGCACCTCATAATTCTTTCCTTCAATGGATATCCGCTCTCCTGCCGCAAGATATGCAGAGCCGAATATATCCTGTGCTGCGGTATATCCGAGCACGCACACCTTAGATCTGTCGGTATTGTCATCCTCGGTGAAGAATTCACCGTACTGCAGTGTCAGATTGCTTATATCGCAGTAATCCGACATCACTCCTGCCACTTTGAATGTAGTCTCTTCCTCAAGTTCTCCGCCGTCAACTGCTGCATCTCCGTCAGCTACGAGAGATATGGAGTCTATATTGCTCACGACCGAGCGTATATCCTCCACATCGTCTTCGGTAAGCTTTACTGCGCCGTTTCTGACACCGCCCGGCATATTTCCCATCCCGCCGTTTCTGCCGGAGCTGCCCGATCTTCCCGAACTGCCACTTGGTGCACCGCCTGAGCCGCCGCGCCCTCCGCCCATATCTCCCGAACCGGAAAATGACGGCGGTGTCCCCATCTTCATCATATTCTCCATCATGGTATCGGCTGACTGTCCCGCAGACACCTCCACCGCTCCCGCGTTGAGGTTCTTGAACTGCTCGGCAACATCCATCTTGCCGCCCTGACCTATGCCTATGACCAGCACTATCGTGGCAGAGCCCACTACGATACCGAGAGATGTTAGTGCACATTTTGATCTGTTCGACATGATATTGATAAATACTGTTTTGAGTATCTCTGACAGTCTCATTATATCATCCCCTTCATGCGCCCTTTTAATCCGTGCTCTTAGCTGAGCTCTTGCTGCTGAGCTCTATCTCCGCAAGCACTGTATCATTGGCGGATACGCCGCTCTTTATCTCTACGCTGCGCCCGTCGGTAAAGCCTGTTACGACCTCCTTCTCAACGACGTTTCCGTTCTCGTCATACACTTTGACATAGGACGCGCCATCCCTGAAAGTGACCGCATTTACATTGACATAGAGCACATCAGATGCCTGCTTTTCTATGAAGTCGATCTCGCCGGACATGCCCTCAAGGACATTGAGCCCGCTCTCATCATCAAGCTTTACCGTGACCGTGTAGCTTACCGAGCCCGAGGATCTCGCAGGCTCCGCCGATATGGCATCTATATGCGCCTCAAATGTCCTGCCCTCGTACGCAGTAAGAGAAACGCTGCACTCCTGACCGCTGTAAAGCGATGTGATATCCTCTTCGGAGACATTTGTGCTCAGATATATATATCGTCTGTCCATAAGCGTGACGATATTCATATCCGCCTGCACCTTGTCACCGCTGACAACTCCTACGGATGAAACGATACCTGCACACGGCGCATATACTATCCCGCCGCTCTCCACGCTCTCACAGAACTCCTCATATTCCTCCACCGCATCGTCATATGCCTTCTGCTTGCTCTCTACTTCGCTTTCAAGTGACGCCATTGTCTGATCATAGACTGCCTTTGCATTTGACGCATCTGCTGCTGCCTGATCAGCCTGCTGACGAGCATTCAGGTCACTGCTTGCATTGTCGGCAGCACTTGTCCTGATATTCAGCTCAGCGGCGGCGATATCCTCATCTATCTGCTCGAGCTTTTTACGGAGCGAATCCGCATCATCAGTACCGTATCTGTCGGTGAAGTCCGCCTTTATGTCGTTATACTCTTCCTCTGCCTCGCTCACAGTCTCGCTGAGATCCTCCATTTCGGCCTTATATGCCTTGGTGATCTTCTCATGAGCGGTCTTCTCATCTTCAAGTGCTTCTATCCTGTCCTCATATTCTTCCTTTTTGTCTGCTATCTTCTGTTCCTGCTCCTGCTGATAGGAGGTATAGTACATCTTGGCAAGGTTATAATCCGATGAAGCCTGTTCGAGAGCCTTGCCGGCGGCTGTCATCTTTTTGTAGGCAGTGTTGACTGAATTGCTCTGACTGCTCGATGTGCTCTGAGTTGAGGTCGCTGACTGCGTGCCGGAATTGTCAGAGTCGGAGCTTGATGTCTGTATATAGGCGGATGATGACGAGCTTGCATTTTTCTCGGAGAGAGCAGTTTCATAGTCTTCCTGCGCCTGTGTATAATCTTCCTGTGCCTGTTCATATGCCGCCTTTGTCTTGTCGTAATTCTCTCTGCGCTCGGTAAGGTCTGCTTCCTTGTCCGCTATGCTCTCAAGGTAATCCTCGTATTCCTTCTTTGCGCTGTCGACCTTGTCTGAATTGGCGTCATCCGTGCGCTGATACTCCTTGTACTGCTTTTCCATCGCCTTGTACTCATCCTTGAGGCCGTCAAGCCTGTCCCCGGCAGCTTCAAGCCTTGCATAGTCCTCGTCATATGTGCCGGAAAGCGCTGTATATTCTTCCCGTTCATCCTTCATATCCTGAAGGTCGTCCTGTTCCGAAAGCCTGCCGGCCTCAGACTTTTCAACATAGCTGCCATACTCTGCAGCAGCATTCTTTCCCTTTTCGACTGCACTTTCATAGGTCTGCTGTGCCTGTGCAGACTTGGTCTTATACGATACCTTTGCTTCACTGAGTGCAAGTTCGGCTGATGCTATCCTCTCCTCATATTCTTCCTTTGTGTCCTCTATATCGGAAAGGCTCAGTTTCAGGAGCGCATCGCCCTCCTCGACTGTCGTGCCGTTCTTTACATATACTTCCGATACTTCTGCCGAGCATGGGTATGATACATATTTTCTTTCTATAGCTACGGTGCCGCTCTCATTTGTGCCTATGGTTATATTTCCCTTTGATACTCTGTATTCCCTGTATTCCGTATCTGTATCGGTGTTCTGTTTCGCATTGACCTTGTAGAACATAGCTCCGCCTGCGACCGCTATTACCGCGAAGAGCCCTGCCGCTGTATGGATATGTCTTTTCCTCTTGCCTTTGTTATTCTCATTTTTCATGATCATCCGCTCCTTTTCACGATCTATCTCTTGATAGCATGATACTATCCGAAGCTTAAGATAATCTTAAAGCAAGGATGAACAATAAGTGAAAACGGAGCCTTTCGGCTCCGTCTATTTCTGTTCTGTAAGAGAATGCTCGGCTGAATACATATTCCTGTATCTCAGCGGCGACATACCCGTTATTTTCTTGAATGCGGTGGAAAATGCGCTCTGCGAGGAGAATCCCAGCGACTGTGTTATCTCGGATATGGAATAGTCCGAAAATATGAGTATATTCTCTGCGGTGTTCACCTTTGCCTTCAGGATAAATGCCTTGACTGTCTCGTTCATCTCCGCGGAGAATATCTTTGAAAGATAGCTGCTGTTTAGATGAAGATGATCTGCCACCTTTTTCAGTGTAAGATCATCATGGAGATTCTGATATATATAGTCCACCGCACGGCGCACATGCAGCGACAGACTTCCTTTGACCTGTATATTCTTCATTCGGGAAGCAAAGTCAAGCTGCATCACTCCAAGCAGTTCGATGACCTCCTCGGGAGTCTTGCACACATCCGCACGCCTGATATATATATCTGTGAGGGTATAGGCTATATTCTGCTTCATCCCGCTGTCTATGCACACCCTTGCTATCATGCCCGCACCTATCGCAAAATGATAGATGGTATTTCTCAGCTTGTCGTCTGAAAGCACTCCCTTGCCTTCGTAGAAGTGCTCCTTTATATACTCAAAATTTCTTTTCACCTGTTCGGTATCACCGATCTTTATCGCATCATACCGTGAAAATTCGCTTTTGATATCGGTACGGACAAATTCCTCCTCCATCTGCACAAACAGACGGTAATTGAGCTCCTTATCGGTATTCACGGTCATGCCCCCTTCATCAGTTGTGATATGTACAAATCGCCGAAAGAGTTTAACATTTTCTATATAAAATGTTATCACCGGTTCAACATT
>JAFPPJ010000327.1 GCA_017410745.1 Oscillospiraceae bacterium | reverse complement strand
GCAGAGCAGAGGTAAGTTTTATAAGATGAATATACGCATTTCATGGTATACCCTGACAGAGGATCTGGGTCCCGGGAAAAGATTTGCTCTGTGGGTGCAGGGCTGCACAAGATCGTGCAGGGGCTGTATAGCCCCCTCACTTCAGGATATGAGCGGCGGTGAGGATGCTGATACGGCAGAGATTGCACAGAAGATGATAGACAGCGGTGCCGACGGCATAACTCTGAGCGGCGGCGAACCGTTCCTGCAGTCCGAGGCGCTGTGCGACATATTGGAGCGTGTCAGGGCTGTTCGTGATATTGGCGTGATATGCTATACGGGGAATACCTTTGAGGATATAAAGGATGATCCTCTTGTGGGGCATATCGACCTGCTTATTGACGGTGAATATATCATGGAGAAGGACGACGGCAGGGCAATGAGAGGCTCGTCCAATCAGCGCCTTATTTTCCTTACCGACAGATATTCTCCCGGGGATATGCCGCAGCACAGGCACAGCCATGCGGTATTTGCCGGGGACAGCTTCCGTATGATAGGCATACCGTCCGAGGGTGCAAGGCAATTTTTACATATGATGAGCGGTGATGACGATGAAAAAGTCTGAGGTATTTATACTGAGAGGTCTGGCACAGTATGAGGGCACGGCGGCAGTATCGCTGCAGACGGGTGATGAGATATACCCGCTCGACCTGAAACAGAATACCGCTGTCAGCGGTTTCATAGTGACGGTCATACCGGGTGACCCCAAGGGCGTGCTTTGTATCGGCGGCGGTACCGGCAGGGATGAGTTCTCGCTGGTGATAAACTCCGCTGCGGATATGTCACAGATGGATATAGAATGGGCGGTAGCAAAGGCTTCGGATGCATTCTACGGGCAGTACGAATGCAAAAAGCTGTATTCGGATACGATAGTTTTCACAGCAGAGGATGACGGCTTCAAGGTGGAAATGAAGGCGGATACCGAAGTAACGGATGATGATGCCGAGGAATACACAGAAAATGATCTGAAGGGAGATATTGCGGCAGACCTGGAGATACTCGGACATTATGCGGATTCACCCGATGTGCTCCGCATAAGGGAAGAGATATCCGCCGCAAAGGACAAGTCACAGCTCGAAGCTGCAGAGAAGGCTGCCGCAGAGCTTATACAGAGGACATTTTCCGATATAACAGGATACCGTGAAAGATCATAGGAGAGGGTATGGCTACAGCAAATGAGCTCAAACAGCGTCAGGCTGACATAGAGCTTAAAATAGATGCGCTGCGCTATAAACTCGATGCGGAGCGCATGGAGATCACCCGTGAGAACGAGCGCAAGCTCAGGGAGCTTTCTGATAGTGTGGGTGAGCGTATAAAACAGCACGACAGGAGAACTGCCGAGGAATACCGTGCTGTGCTCGGACGCTTCACTTCACAGAAGCAGAAGGAGATAGAGAACGAGATAAATACGCTCAGGCGTGAATATACAGAGCTTGACACGAAGATACAGCAGCAGCTTTCGGAAGAACAGCAGAGATATGAACAGCTGCTCGTATCGCAGAGACGGTTCGAGGAAGCGTATAATCATCGCAGAGATACTGCAAAGGCAAGGGCTGAGGAAGTAAAGAGCCGTTTTGATAAGCGCTTTTATGATGTGGTACGGGATGTGCCGCTTGAATGGTTCATGCCGGGGCATATAGACATATACCGCAGAAGGCTCAGCGATGCAGACGGGCTGATGACAGCGGGACTGTATGAGAGCGTGATAGGCATATGCGACAATATGCAGATGCAGCTTGAATTTGATGTGCTCGAGACCGAGGACAGATTTGCGAAATGGCTGCACTATCTGACTATGCTCAGACAGATAGGCTCCGATGAGGAGCGCATATTCACCGAGGTGCATACGATACCGCAGGATATGCCGCTGCTTGCAAGGCTGAACAGGCTCATAGACGGCAGGATGAGCGATGAGCTGCTCGACCGTTACAGCGACGGAGGGTATACAGAGCTCCACCGCGAATATGATGAGACTATGCTGTCGGGCATAACGCAGATACCAGATGAAGTAAGACAGATACGCGCATTCATGCGTGATAATCCGCAGCTTTCGGAGAAAATAAATGATATATACCTCTATGACCGCATCCGCACAGCTATAGGCAGACAGGACAGGATACAGGATGTATTCGGCATGATGTACAGCAGGATGAGATCGTGGGAGGAACGGCTCTCGCTTTTCAGGCAGGTCAAGGATATACTTTCCGCCGATGGATATAAGTGCTCTATCACGGCACAGGGCGAGAACCATATCGTATCATTCACCGATGATATGGATGTGCATCACTTTGAGCTGATGCTCATACCCGTGCTGCGCAGGATGGACAACAGGTGGATAAACCTTGCTGTATGCTATATACCGCAGGGGATAGACAGAGACAGATATGACCGTATAAGAACTATGCTCGCACAGGTGCTTGTGACACAGGGCATAGATATAGAGTACAGAAAGACCGATGAGGATACCGATACCGATGCCCGTGTCAGGGAGGCATCGGTGGATAAGTATCTGCAGGTCAACGGAAGGCTGAATTAAAAGGAGGGGGACATATGAGCTATTCTGGACAGATAGCAATATCTGCGCCGGCAGCAGGTGCAGTAATAGGCGGACTTCTCGCTGCGGGTGCGGTGG
>JAFPPJ010000326.1 GCA_017410745.1 Oscillospiraceae bacterium | reverse complement strand
GACGCAACCGCCGTGAGGAGAACAGGGATCCGCTGGCTCACGCCGAGATAGAGGCAATATCGGAGGCGGCAAGGACACTCGGCGGATGGCGGCTGTCGGGCTGCACCATGTATGTCACGCTCGAGCCCTGCGCTATGTGTGCGGGCGCTGCGGTGAATGCACGGCTCGACAGGATAGTCTACGGTGCGCCAGATACCTCGGACGGCGGATATATATGCCCGTCGGAGGGCGTGATGTGTGAGGAATGCTCACAGCTCATAAAGACATTTTTCGGGAGGCGGCGCAAAATGGGGAGCGTGCGGACAGTAGAGGCAAAGACAGACGATCAGCTCAGGCGCATAGCCGCCATAGCCGATGAGATATGGCACGAGTATTTCCCGCCTGTGATAGGCATGGGGCAGACGGACTACATGGTGGAGAAGTTCTGCTCATATGAAGCGATGAAGGAGAATATCCGCTCCGAGGGGTATATCTACTATTTCGTCAAGGCGGAGGGCAGGGATGCGGGCTACACCGCAGTAAAGCCCGACGGTGACAGGCTTTTCCTGTCAAAGATATACATATACAAGGAGCACAGGGGCAAGGGCTATGCCCGTGCGGTGATAGCGTCACATACCGCTCTTGCACGCTCGCTGGGACTGCGCTCGATATGGCTCACGGTGAACAAGCACAATGATACCGCGATAGCCGCATATGAGGCGATGGGCTTTGTACGCAGCGGCGAGGTCGTGGCCGACATAGGCGGCGGCTATGTGATGGATGACTACTATTATGAGCTGACTCTCTGATGAAAGGAGCATAGATATGAACATGGAGGAATACCTCAGAAATTTCTTTAACAATAACTACTTTGCGGATGAGGGCACTCTCAGGCGCGTGCTTGAGATAGTGGGCACGACTGCGGCAGCGGCAGCATTCACTGCGTTCCTCAGCGATGTGGTGCTAAAGTCCTTCGTAAGCTCTCAGCCCACAAAGATACTGGTGGAGAGCGGCATACCCGCAGAGCTCTACGCCATCGGCAAGAACGATTTCCCGAGTGAGATATATGTCAGCGCAAAGCGCTCTCAGGCAGACTGGAAGCCCGTGCTTTTCTTTGCGGCGGTATTTGTCGGATGCAAGCTGATGCTCGAAAACAGAGAGAAGCTCGTGGCAAACGTGAAAGGCGGCAGCAAATGAACATAACTGATATATACAAGCGCTATTTCAGCGGTGACTGCACCGCCTGCGGCATAAAGCGCAGCGGCGTATCTGTATCGGTCACTGCCGTATATGATGACGGTACCATCTCATATGAGATGCTGGTGAACTTCTTCCCCCACGAGGATGAGGAGGATTTCCGCATTACGAGCGATGCCGCCGTGTCCCGCACCCTCTATTCGGGCAAGGGCAGGCGCAGCAAGAAGCGTGAGGAGCAGATATACGAAACGCTCCGCGCAGATGCCGATCAGCTGGCAGAGGAGCTCGGCGGCGTGATAGACTGGGATCATCCCATAGGTCTGCCCGCCGACAGCTGATACATAATGCATAACAGCCCTCTCGTACTATCGATACAGGATAGTGCGAGAGGGCTTTCTGATCTATGCATATGTCAGGCTGAGAACGATCGCCGATCGATCATTCGAGGATGCTTATTATCTCCTCGGCGGACATGCGCATGATGTCCTGCTCGCCGCCCATAGCCATATCGCTGAGTGCTGCCTTCTGCTGCTGGAGCCGCAGTATGTTCTGCTCGATGGAGCGGTCGGATATGAGCTTGTATATCTGCACATTGTTCTTCTGTCCTATGCGGTATACACGGTCGGATGCCTGCTCCTCTGCGGAGAGGTTCCACCACGGGTCATAGTGTATGACTATGTCCGCTCCCGTGAGGTTAAGTCCGGTGCCGCCCGCCTTGAGGGATATGAGGAAGACCTTGGTATCATCGGAATTGAAGGCATTTACCATCCTGAGCCTTTCCGATGCCTTGGTGCTGCCCGTGAGCATATACCTGCTGATGCCCATGCCGTCAAGGGCCCGGTCGATTATATCGAGCATGGATGTGAACTGTGAGAACAGCAGGAGCTTATGCCCCGAATTGACGCAGCTCTCGATAAGGTCGAGGCACTGCTGCAGCTTGGCGCTGCCGCCCTTGTAGTCCTCGTATATGAGCGAGGGGTCGCAGCATATCTG
>JAFPPJ010000325.1 GCA_017410745.1 Oscillospiraceae bacterium | reverse complement strand
ATTCGATATCGCGCAGAAGACATTTGACTACACCAACCACACCGTTCTCGGTGAGGCTCTCGAAAAGTGGGGCATCGACCTGTTCAAGAGCGTGCTTCCAACGATATATGAGATCATCACTCTCATAGACCGCCACCTCGCAAAGTATCTCACATCCATTGGTCAGACCGATGAGCAGAAGAATGCCAAGCGCATCATTGACGGCAATGTGATACATATGGCGAGAATGGCTATATTCGGCACATCCCATACTAACGGCGTTGCAGCGCTCCATACAGATATACTCAAGAATGACGTGCTGCATGACTGGTACGAGATATTCCCCGACCGCTTCCAGAACAAGACTAACGGCATCACTCCGAGAAGATGGCTCGGACTCTGCGATCCCGAGCTCTCCGCTCTCATCACCGAAAAGATCGGCAAGGGCTGGGAGACAGACCTTGACAGGCTGTCCGATCTCAAGAAGTTCGTGGACGATCCCGCAGTCATCGACCGCTTCAATAAGATAAAGTATGAGAAGAAGGTGCAGCTCTGCAAATACCTCAAGGAGCATGAGGGCATAGAGGTATCTCCCGACTGGTGCTTCGACATCCAGGTAAAGCGTCTGCACGAGTATAAGAGACAGCTGCTCAACGCCTTCTCCATCATGGATATATACTTCCGCATCAAGGAGAACAAGCTGCCCGACCTGCAGCCCACCGTATTCATCTTCGGTGCGAAGGCTGCTCCCGCATACCGCAGGGCAAAGGGCATAATCAAGTATATCAACGAGGTCGCAAAGCTTGTCAACAACGACCCCGACACCAAGGACAAGATCAAGGTAGTTTTCGTACAGAACTATAATGTATCCTATGCGGAGAAGCTCATACCCGCAGCAGACATATCCGAGCAGATATCCACAGCAGGTCTTGAAGCATCGGGTACGGGCAATATGAAGTTCATGCTCAACGGTGCAGTCACCCTCGGTACATACGACGGCGCCAACGTGGAGATCGTGGAGGAAGCAGGCTGGGAGAACGAGTATATCTTCGGCGCAAGAGTGGAAGAGCTCGATATGGTGCGTCCCACCTACAACCCGAGAGAGAAGATATACTACAAGGACGAGCGTGTCAAGAGAGTGGTCAATACTCTCGTGGATGCGACCTTCAACGACGGCGACACAGGCATGTTCGGCGAGCTGTTCAATGCGCTGATAAACGGCTGCTCCTGGCACAAGCCCGACAACTACTTCCTGCTCACCGACCTGCAGGGTTATGTGGATACAAAGCTGCGTGCACTGTATGATTACAAGAACCGCTCTGTATTCGGCAAGAAGTGCTGGATGAACATAGCAAGTGCCGGCAAGTTCTCTTCCGACAGAACTGTAAGACAGTACGCAGAAGAGCTCTGGAAGCTTTGATAGGAGTGTAAATATGGATGCATTCAGACTGCGCCCCTCCTTCAAGGATTATCTCTGGGGCGGAACAAGACTTCGTGACGATTTCGGCAAGGACTGCGACTTTGACAAGATAGCGGAAAGCTGGGAGCTCTCCTGCCACAAGGACGGTCCGTCCTATGTGGTGGACGGCGAGTTCGCAGGCTCGACGCTGGAGCAGTATCTTGCAGCAAATCCCGCAGCACTGGGTACAGCCTGCGGCAGATTCGAGTATTTCCCGATACTGATAAAGCTGATAGATGCAAAGGATGACCTGTCTGTACAGGTGCACCCCGACAATGAGTACGCGCTCAGGGTAGAAGGGGAGTACGGCAAGACAGAGATGTGGTACGTCGTTGACGCTGATGAGGGCGCACAGCTCCTCTACGGCTTCAAGTCGGAGATATCCCGTGAGGAGTTCAGACGCAGGATAGAGGACAATACTCTGCTTGATGCGGTGAACGCCGTGCCTGTCAAGAAGGGCGACTTCTTCTTCATAGAAAGCGGCACTCTCCATGCCATAGGCAAGGGACTGCTTATCGCAGAGATACAGCAGAACTCCAACACCACATACCGTATATACGACTACGGCAGAGTGGGCAAGGACGGCAAGACCCGCCCCCTGCATATAGACAAGGCTGTCGAGGTGACCAAGCTTTGCCCTCCCAATATACATCCCATAGGCGACCCTGTGGTATATGAGGACGGCAACTGGACACAGACCGAACTTGCTAAATGCGATTATTTCACGGTGAACCTGCTCGATGTGGCAAACCGCGCATGGCTCCAAGCTACGGAGCGTTCATTCGTACATATACTTGTGCTTGAAGGCGATATGATATTCTCCTCCGGCACGCAGAAGCATATCCCGCTCGGGAAGGGCGACAGCCTGTTCATACCCGCAGGCTACGGGCATTTTGAACTGACAGGCGAAGCCCGTGCAGTAATGACAAATATAGACTGATAGGTGATAAGATGAAATATTATATTGGTATAGACCTCGGCGGCACCAACATCAAGGCAGGCGTTGTCGATGAAAGCTACAACATAATCGCAAAGGCATCGGTAAAGACCGCTTGCCCCCGCCCCGCAAAGGATATCTGCGACGATATGGCAAAGGTATCGGAGATGGCTGCAAAGGAAGCAGGCATATCCATCGACGATATAGAGTGGATAGGCATAGGCACGCCCGGTATCGCCGACAATATCAACGGTACTATACCCTATGCAAACAACCTTGGCTTCAGGGATGTTCCCGTAAGGGAATATATACAGGCATACATCAACAAGCCTGTATATGTGGCTAATGATGCGAATGCTGCTGCATACGGCGAATTTGTGGCAGGCTCTGCAAAGGGCGCACAGAATGCGGTATGCATCACTCTCGGCACAGGCGTGGGAGCGGGCATCATCGTTGACGGCAAGATACTGACAGGCTCTAATTTCGCGGGAGCGGAGCTCGGTCATATGGTGATCGGCGTAGACGGCCCTCAGTGTACCTGCGGCAGAAAGGGCTGCTTTGAGGTGTACTCCTCAGCAACAGGCCTGATACGCATGACTAAGGAGGCAGCAGAGGCTGATCCTGCATCCTCACTCAACAGGCTCTATGATGAGAACGGCGGCAAATTCTCCGCACGTCACGCATTCATCGCGATGCGTGAGGGCGATGCATCCGGAAAGAAGGTCGTGGATACATATATCAAGTACCTTGCGGCAGGCATCGCAAATACGATAAATATATTCCAGCCCGATATACTCTGTATCGGCGGCGGCGTATGCAACGAGGGCGACCCGCTTCTCGTTCCTCTCAAGGAACTTGTAAAGCAGGAGGTCTACACAAAGATGCTCGCTAAGAACACCGAGATCGTCATAGCACAGCTTGGCAATGATGCGGGCATAATCGGTGCAGCATTCCTCGGCAAGAGCGTCTGATGAAAAGAGGGTCTATTATGGAAGAACAAAATTATTTCTGTGAGGGCACTGACAAAGCGCCTGCGAGATCGCTGTTCAATGCACTCGGACTTACCGCCGAGGAAATGAAGCGTCCTCTGGTGGGCATCGTATCCTCATACAATGAGATAGTGCCCGGACACATGAACATAGACAAGATAGTAGAAGCGGTAAAGCTCGGCGTTGCAATGGCAGGCGGCACTCCTGCGGTATTCCCCGCAATTGCCGTATGCGACGGCATCGCTATGGGTCATGTGGGCATGAAGTATTCTCTGGTGACCCGTGACCTCATCGCGGACTCCACCGAATGTATGGCGCTTGCGCATCATTTCGACGCGCTCGTCATGATACCCAACTGTGACAAGAACGTGCCCGGCCTGCTCATGGCTGCTGCAAGGATAAACGTGCCTACGGTATTCGTATCGGGCGGTCCTATGCTCGCCGGACGTGTCAAGGGCAACAAGACATCGCTCTCGAGCATGTTCGAGGCGGTGGGCGCATATACTGCGGGCAGGATAGACAAGGATGAATTCGAGGAATTCGAGAACAAGGTATGTCCCACCTGCGGAAGCTGCTCGGGAATGTATACCGCAAACTCCATGAACTGCCTCACGGAAGTGCTCGGCATGGGTCTCAGGGGCAACGGTACGATACCCGCTGTATACTCGGAAAGACTGCGCCTTGCAAAGCATGCAGGCATGAAGGTCATGGAGATGTACAGAAGGAATATCCGTCCTCTTGACATCATGACACATGATGCATTCATGAATGCACTTACAGTGGATATGGCTCTCGGCTGCTCCACCAACAGTATGCTCCATCTTCCCGCCATAGCACATGAGTGCGGTGTGGAGATAGACCTTGACATAGCAAACAAGCTCAGTTCGGTAACGCCCAATCTCTGCCATCTTGCACCCGCAGGCCATGTATATATGGAAGACCTCAACGAGGCAGGCGGCGTATATGCTGTAATGAACGAGCTCAACAAGAAGGGGCTCATAAAGACAGGCTGCATGACCGTTACAGGCAGGACAGTCGGCGAGAATATCGAGGGCGTGAAGAACAAGGATACATCCGTAATACGTCCCATAGACGATCCCTACAGCGAGACCGGCGGAATAGCAGTGCTCAGGGGCAATCTTGCAAAGGACGGCTGCGTGGTAAAGCGCAGTGCCGTCGTACCCGAGATGCTCGTACATACCGGCCCTGCAAGGGTGTTCGACTGCGAAGAAGACGCACAGGCGGCGATTCTGGGCGGTAAGATCGTCAAGGGCGATGTGGTAGTCATACGCTATGAAGGTCCTAAGGGCGGCCCCGGTATGAGAGAGATGCTCAATCCCACCTCCGCTATACAGGGTATGGGTCTTGGCGCCGATGTGGCACTCATCACAGACGGACGCTTCTCGGGCGCATCCCGCGGCGCATCCATCGGCCATGTGTCTCCCGAGGCGGCAGACGGCGGCATCATCGGCATAGTTGAGGAAGGCGACATGATAAGCATCGACATCCCCAACTACAAGCTCGAGCTCCTCGTTGACGATGCAGAGATAGATCGCAGGATGAAGAACTTCACTCCGAAGAAGAAGGAACTGAAGGGCTATCTCAAGAGATATGCGGCGCAGGTATCCTCTGCGGCAAAGGGCGCAATACTCAACGCATGATATATTACAGCCATAGTATCCGTATGTCGGGTACTATGGCGTTTCTTTTTTAAGGAGGGGACAGTTTTATGATGATACTGACAGACCTTGATCACACGCTGCTGCGGCAGGACGGAAGCATATCGGAGAATACGCTTCGGGTGCTTGAACGGTGCAAAGAGAATGGCATGACCTTCGCGATAGCGACCGCAAGATACCGGATAGGCGCCGAACGGTATATAGATATGCTAAGACCCGACTACGAGATAACCACCGACGGCACACTGATACATTCGGGTGACAGATGCATATACTCCTGTGCCCTCACGGAGGATATGACTGATATGATAGTAAGGGAGCTGCTCGGGGCTGTGAAGGATGCGGAGATAACCGTCGCAGTCGGCAAGCGGGTATTATGGAACAGTAAGAATATATCCGCATCGGAGAAGCTGTACAAGGCGGAGTACAACGATTATTCAGCCCCTCTTGGTCTGGGGGCGAACAAGATAGTAGCAGAGCTGCCCGACGAGAGT
>JAFPPJ010000324.1 GCA_017410745.1 Oscillospiraceae bacterium | reverse complement strand
CGTCACCCATGTAGACGCCCCTTGAAACAGCTTCACATTCTTCCTCCATGGGATTCTGTATCACATCGGGGTAGCCCAGCAGCTTGGTGCGGTCGCCGTAATCATCACAGCCGCAGCCGATCTCCTCGGCACATTCGTTATAGTCGTCCCAGTCGGTATCATCGTCAAAATAACTTATATCCGGGATGCTGATGTGCTTCTCAAATGTCATCGCAAGCTCCGGCAGACGGCTGTATTCCTCCAGCCCATCGGGAAGCTCCGCCGCAGTGAGCACCGTCTCATCCGGGAAATAGTACACCCTTGCAGAGCCCTTGTCCTTCGGGTCAAAGCCCCATGTCATGGTCTCAAGCTCATAGAAGAAGCTGAGTATGCCGCTTTCGGGGAGCAGACCCTTTTCATCGAGCGGTGCCACATCCTTCATATTTATCTGACACAGGAATGCCAGCGGCCTGCTGACTGCCTCGGTCTCCCCTAATGTCACGCCCTCATATTCGGGCCATACGAAGCCGTCGGGCACAGCGGGCCTGCCGCCTGTCTTGCTGCCCGTTGCAGAGACATTTTCCTTGTTGTATGCTATCCTTATCTCACTTCCCGCAGCTGCCATGAGCTTGTCAATAAGCTGCTTTCTTGCCTGATCGTCCATACAGTCCTCCTTGTTCATACCTTATTCCCCCATAGGGATATTGTAATTATATCACATGATCGGCACAATTACAATAGATATACGGTTTTTATATTTGCGCAAATACATCAAGACCAAAGGCGGCTGCGGGCTCAGCCTGATTATATCATAATACCCGTGCAGATAAAAGTGATAAGACGAATTTCCATGCCCTTTCAAATACATCAAGAACAAAGGTGGGTGCAGGCTCAGCCTGCCGACAAAACAGCCGTGGGCATGCCCACGGCTGTATGTGCTTATTCTTCTTCGTCGTCACCTGCGACGCGTATCTTCTCACGCTTTGCAAGATAGATAACGCCCGCCGCAAGGAATCCCACGAATATCACGGATACCTTCGGGACATTTGCCCCGGTGGGGATGATACCGCTGTAAGAATTGAGGTAATAGACATATGCATCCTCATCCAGGAGTCTGCCGGTCGCCTGCGTCATTGTATCGGCAAGCTGGCTGCTGTCGTCCTTGAACGGGTCGTTCGGGTCAAATCCCGCATCTGTGGAGAATGCGAGCGAAGACTTTACCGTGTAGCCGTCTTCCATGATCTCCTTGACGCTGACATTCACCGTATTTTCGGGAAGTCCCAGGATCTTTGCCGTCTGACCGTGGGTAAGATATATGTCCTGTATACCGAGGGTGAAGGGATATTCGGTGACCACACCGTCTATGTCCACCTTTAGTCCGGCAGGCTTCCACGGCGCTCCGTCCTTGTCGGTAAGGGTAACGGTAAATCTGTACTTTTTAGCCTTGTTGCCAAGGTTGCCGTTTACCTCTTTTTTGATGGAAACGGTATAGGAGTTCATGATGCGGTTCGTTACCGTCATATCCATATTGCCGTCCGCATCACATACGAATATCGCATACTCCGTGGCATTCTCCGTGCTGAACTGTGATGAATACAGGCTGAATTCGGGAGTGCCGTCGCCGCCTGCAGCCGCATAGCAATGAGAGCCTCTCGGATATTCCACATACTTCACCACATCGCCCAGCTTGACAGTCCTGCCGCTCACGGTGGTAGCTTCGGTCGTTCCGGTCGTCTTGTTGTAGATGTTAAGTACGGCCGTGCCGCTCTCGCTGTATGTGTATGTCACGCCGTCTATCGTAAGGACATTCGCTCCGTTCCTGTATTCGCATACGACCATTTTGGTATTGTCGCTTGCAAGCGCTGCATCTGTCCTGTAGTATGTCTCCACATCGGTGCCGGCGTTCTGCTCGGTGACATAGTAGCTGTATACCACGTTGTCATCGCTCTGATATCTCAGGTCTGTCCATGTCTCACGGAAGGTATTGCTCTGATCGAGCACGCTTGTCTGGAGAGTGCTCTGATGAGTGCTCGAATCGGTGTATTCCCTCATAAGGCTCACCGTTACGGGGTCTGCATCAGCATAGGATATCGGGGGCGAAAGCTGTGTTATCTCCTTTTCGATACCGCCCTCTTCCTTTGTCCACTTCTTTGCGACAGATACATCCACCAGCTTCGGCGGTCTCTCGGTGACGATAACATTCTTTACGCCTACAGTCACGTTAGACTCACCTATGGCCTGAGTTCCCGTATCATTTCCGACAGTGTATGATGCACCGTTGTCGATGCTCATGCTCTCGGTGAAATCGGTATCGGTCTCAATGATCTGATAATCCGCATTCTGTGGGATGTCGTCCAGCTTTGCGCTGTCATCGTGAGCCAGTTCGAATGTGAATATGCATTCTCCTTCGGCACCGGAGTTTATCGTCTCGCTTTCGGTCGAGCCGTCCGCACGGGTAATGACGAACGTGTAGACCGTATCCACCAGCAGATGGTCAAACTCGGCTGTCATTTCAAATTTCTGTGCCTTCTCTGCAT
>JAFPPJ010000323.1 GCA_017410745.1 Oscillospiraceae bacterium | reverse complement strand
ATTATGCGGACAAATACAAGTGATGCGCCAAATTCCCGTGTCCGTCCATATGTATCAAAGCCTGACGGTGGGTGCAGGCTCAGCCTGCTTATAGCATATTATGCGGATAAATACAATAGACAGAGCGAAATTAGGATATAGGGTATAGTGAATAGTGAATAGGGTTTAGGGTTTAGGGAAGGAGTGAGCAAAACATCCGCAGGTGTTCGCTCACATCTTTAATGGGGGCTGCGCCCCCAATCCCCCAATGAAAGTAATCCCATTTATAATGTGCTGTCCTATGTTCCAAGAATAGTATAAAAGGCGCGTTCAAATGCACATCGGGTAACAGTCGGCTTTGCCGACTCCGAGGATAGTATAATAGGTACGTGCGAATGCTTAACGGGTAACTGTCGGCTTTGCCGACCGGGTACAGAATGCCTTTATCTTGGCGTCGTTGTCGGCTGACGGACGAGACTTCGGGTCGATGAGGATGAGCGTCTCTTCCGGGGAAGTGCCCAATAGGGCGGCCAGCTTCTCAAATGCCTTCTCTGCGCCGTTGCCCGCCTGACAGGCTATAGCCGCAAAGCGCTTGCCCGAAAGGTCATTCTCCTTGATGAAGGTGCGGATCGGGGGAGCGATGTTCGATGCCCATATGGGGAAGCCGAATATGATGCGGTCATACTTCGATGCATCAAAGGTATATGGCTTGAGCGCAGGCGTTTCCGCCATCACTGCGCTTTTCCCGCCCCACAGGAATTTGGTCACCTTGCCGGTGGGGTATGCCTTGTCGGGCTCAAGGCGCAGAGTATCGCATCCGAGGAGCTCCGCCGCCTTCTGTGCCGCAAGCTCTGTGTTGCCTTCGAGCGAGTAGTATACGATTATATCCATATTTACCTCCTGAGTCACGGCGCCGGGCAATCCCGGTGCTGTTCGATACGCATTTGCAGCAGGTCAGTTATCCGCAGAGCATAGTCAATACTCCTTGACGGCATCGTCTCCCTGCATGCCCCTATCACTTTTATTATATATCACACTGATATATATGTCAATACCTGACGAAAAAATTTTAAATAGGTACTTGACAAAACTAACGATTGGTAGTATAATAACTAACGAACGGTAGTCTATGAGGAGGGATATACATGGACAGAAGAGAAGAGATAATCTATGCCGCCCTTGAGCTTGCATCGGAGTGCGGGCTGCGTGCGGTGTCACTGTCGCAGATAGCGGACAGGGTCGGGATAAAGAAGCCCTCGCTGTATAATCATTTCGCATCTAAGGATGAGATAGTGGAGGCTATGTATGTGTATCTGCGGGAGCAGGCGAAGAAATGCGCCGTGCCGATACCCACGGACAAGCTGTACGGCATGGAGCTCGCACAGATACTTTCGGTGTGCATGGACGGCTATGTCAGATTCCTGTCGGATGCGGATATACAGCGCTTTTTCAAGGTGCTGTACTCGGAGCGCACCACTTCCGCCGCTGCCGCAGGGATACTGCTCGAGGAGAGCGCACGCATGACCGCTTCCGTAAGGGAACTGTTCTATGCGCTGGCAGTACACGGCATAATGAAGAGCGATGGCATAGACAGTGCGGCGCTGTCATATGCGTATACCATACATACTATGGTGGACAACTGCATGGACAGGGTGACCGCAGGGGAGGAAGAGAAGCTGCGCGTCACCGAGGAGATGCAGCAGTACATCGCATGGTTCGCCGGCATAATGAAGGGAGAATGACTGTGAAAAGGAAACTGATAAATATACTCGGGCTCACGGGCGTTGCCGCACTGCTGTCATATATGGCGGCGATGATATTCGCGCCCCTTGCCTTCCCGGGGTATGACTGGATGGCACAGGCAGTGAGCGACCTTTCTGCGGACACCGCACCCTCGCGTCAGCTGTGGGACAGGCTCTCCGCAGTCTACAGTGCCTGCGGCGTGGTATGCACCACCCTTGCATCGGTGTATGTCTCCGAGAACCGCATAGGCACGAAGAAATTCCGCCTGGGGATATATCTGTTCACCGTGATGAACTGGATATCCCGCGTGGGCTATGATATGTTCCCCCTTGCCGACAGCGGCAAGGAGATAGCATCCTTCCAGGAGATAATGCATATGGTCATAACGGTGGCTGTGGTGCTGCTCTCGATAGTGTCACTGATACTCATGATCATCGCAGGGATAAAGGACAAGTGTATGAAGGGCACGGCTGTCTGTGCGGGCATCGCATTCCTGATGATGATGGTGGGTGCGATGGGGCAGGGGATAGTCCCGCCCGACTATTTCGGCATAGTGGAGCGGTTCAGCCTGCTGGCGGCAGTGGGTTTCGGCGCAGTCATAGGCATAGACTTGTTTAACGGCTTCGGGGAGCCTTCATCAATGCATAATGCATAATTCATAATGCATAATGATATTATCGGGCGGCTGTGGTAAGTCGGGACATTGGTAATCCCTGTTGAAAAAGGTATACAATAAAAGGACGGGTCACGCTGATCCGTCCTTTTTACATATAACCAAGCATATCTACCGTATCAGTACATATGCATCAGACCCAGGAGTGGTGCAGGCTCAGCATGCGAAATATGTGTGGCTTACCTTCCACTGGCGCAGCTTTATATCGAGCCATAGTGCGTATATGCCGAGCGTGAGCACGGTGACGAGAAAGCCGAGTATGCGGTAGCCTATCAGCTGCAGCAATCCTCCGTCGAAGTATGATCTCATGATATCCTCCTGTAAAACGGCGCATAAAGCACAGAGCTTTATGCGCCTGTATATCAGCCGATGAGCGACTTGAGCTTCTTTTCGAGCTCTTCCTTTATTACCTTGGGAGTAGCTGCACCTCTGAGTTCCTTGCTGCACTGACCCATGAGGAAGCCGAATACCTTTACGTCGCCGCCTACATACTGGTTGACAGCCTTTTCGTTGGATGCGATGACCTTGTCGATGACCTCGTTCACCTTGCCTGTATCGGTGACGATGAGCATACCCCTTGCCTTTGCGATCTCCTCGGGGTCGCCGCCCTTTTCTGCCATCTCACGGAATATCTCCTTGGCATCGTTCTTGGATACCTTCTCGGTATCTGCCATCTGTACGAGCTTTGCCACCTGTGCTGCAGTGTATGCGGTGTTGGTCTTGTCTATCTCGCCGAGGTTGATGCGGCGGAGTATCTCGCCGTTGATGAAGTTCACGAGGGACTTGGGGTTGTTGTAGGACTTCAGCGCATCCTCAAAGAAGTCGGATATGACCTTGTCGGATACGATGATCTTTGCTTCCTTCTCGGGGATGCCGAAGCCGATGTACTTAGCCGTGCGCTCACGGGGCATCTCGGGAAGCTCAGCCCTGAGCCTTTCAAGATCCTCATCGCGGAGATTTACCTGCTTGATGTCGGGATCGGGGAAGTACTTGTAGTCATGTGCGTCCTCTTTGGTACGCATGGACTTGGTCTCGCCCTTGTTGGCATCGAAGCGGCGGGTCTCCTGTACTATCGTGCCGCCTCTGTCGAGTATGGCAGCCTGACGCTTTATCTCGTACTCGATGGTGCGGTATATGGATTTGAGGGAGTTTACGTTCTTTATCTCGGCTCTTGTGCCAAACTCTGTGGCATCCTTCCTCATGAGGGAGATGTTCACGTCCGCACGGATAGAGCCCTCCTCCATCTTGCAGTCGGATACGCCTGCGTACTGGAGAAGCAGAGCGATGGTCTCAACGAGAGTCCTTGCCTCCTCGGGGGAGCGCATATCGGGCTCGGTGACTATCTCCACGAGGGGCACGCCGCAGCGGTTGTAGTCGCACAGCGATACGCCGTTGAGGTCGTCATGAACCAGCTTGCCCGCATCCTCCTCAAGGTGGATGTGGTTGATGCGTATCACCTTGCTCTTCTTTTCGCCGTTCTCCTCGTATTCGATGGGCACTTCACCAGCAAGGCAGATAGGGAGATTGAGCTCGGATATCTGATATGCCTTGGGAAGGTCGGGATAGAAGTAGTTCTTTCTGTCCCATACGGAGAACTTGTTTATGCCGCATCCGAGAGCGTAGCCTGCCTTTATGGCATATTCTACCGCACGGCGGTTGATAACGGGGAGCGTGCCGGGGAGACCCGAGCATACAGGGCAGCAGCGTGTGTTCTTGTCGCCGCCGAACTCCGCAGAGCAGGTGCAGAATACCTTGGAATTGGTGAGCAGCTCGGAGTGTATCTCAAGTCCTATAACGGGAATATAATCTGAAACTGACATACTGATACCTCCTTAAAGTGACGCACCTATGCGTGTGAACTGCTTCTCGAATGCGTCTGCCGCAGCTATGACGGAGACCTCATCCCACATTCTGCCGACAATGGACATGCCTATGGGCATACCCTTCTCGTCGTAGCCGCAGGTGGTGGATATAGCGGGAAGCGATGCGATATTGACGGTGACTGTGCAGAAGTCTGCCTGATACATCTTCTTGGGGTCGCTGATATTCTCGTTGGTGCCGTATGCAACGCTGGGTGCGGTGGGAGTGATGATAAGGTCGCACTTGGTGAATATCTCTGCGTATTCCTCGCGTATCTTCTGGCGAAGACCCATAGCCTTGCCGTAGTATGCATCATAGTAGCCCGATGAGAGCGCATAGTTGCCCAGGAGTATGCGGCGCTTTACCTCGTCGCCGAAGCCCTCGCTCCTCGATGCTATGATAAGATCGTTGTATGAGCCTGCCACATCCGCACGATGACCGTACTTTATGCCGTCATAGCGGGAAAGGTTGGAGGATGCCTCAGCCGATGCGATGAGATAGTATGCAGCTATCGCATATCTGAGGGAGGGCATGGATGCCTCGATTATCTCTGCGCCCATAGCCTTGTATGTATCAACAGCCGCAAGCACGGCCTTTCTTACACAGTCGTCAACGCCCTCTGCGAAGAATTCCTTTACTACTGCGATCCTGACACCCTTCATGCCCTTGCCGATCTTCTCGTTGAAGTCGGGCACGGCTTCATGTGAGGATGTGCCGTCATGGGGATCGTAGCCGCATATCGCATTGAGTATGATGCCGCAGTCCTCGGCGCTGCGGGCGATAGGCCCTATCTGGTCGAAGGAGCTTGCGAATGCCACGAGACCGTAGCGGGATACTCTGCCGTAGGTGGGCTTAATGCCCGTAACGCCGCAGAAGGATGCGGGCTGACGGATGGATCCGCCTGTATCGGAGCCCAGAGCGGCAGCACAGAGATCACCGCCGACAGCAGCAGCAGAGCCGCCGGATGAGCCGCCGGGCACTCTGCCAAGGTCATAGGGGTTCTTGGTCTTTGCGAATGCGGATGTCTGTGTAGAGCCGCCCATCGCAAATTCATCCATGGATGCCTTGCCGAGCATCACTGCGCCCTGAGCCTCGAGCTTTTCCATTACGGTAGCATTGTAGGGAGGCACGAAGTTCTCGAGCAT
>JAFPPJ010000322.1 GCA_017410745.1 Oscillospiraceae bacterium | reverse complement strand
GCAGAAAGGCGTGCTCATGATGAACGGTGAGATCGCGCTCTATCATGCCGTCGGTGATTATCAGTATCGGGCCGTCCTTAGGGAAGTCCTTCGCATTTTCGAGCAGGTCTACTGCGGGCCGCAGCACAGTGCCGCCGCGTCCCTTTACCTCCACTGTGCCCGCCATATCCTCGGGGCGGAGCCATCCAGCATCATAGGCGGACGCATCGCAGAATACCACTCTCACCAGCGGCACTTCCTTCTCCACCGAATAGCTTACCGCTGCGCCCAGTGCAACGCCTATCTCTTCGGGAGACATAGACCCCGATGTGTCGATTATAACGCCGTATGTGCGGCTGTGTTCGGGTATCTCCGTGGTGATGTAGCTCGGTCGGGGTATATCGGGGGTACTGCTCTGTCTGCGGCTCGGACGGGCATAGGTGCGCTTTTTGTCTATCGGGCGGAAATGATCCTCGAACCACTTCGCAAGCTCCACATCCCAGGGGATAGGCGGCTCGGAAAGCGCCTTTATCTCCTCTATGAGCCCCGCAGGGATATACCCGCGACCCTTCTGCTCGTGATATTCCAGACCGCCTCGCAGGGCGCTCCTGCAGAAGTCATCAAGGGAGGTGGGCTTCAGCTTTGACTCGGCATAGCCCTTGTCAAGTATATCGCACTTGCTGTATCCGCGGAATGTCTGCAGCTTTGAGCTGCGCCGCAGGTCGGATACGATGATATCGTATATCTCCTCGGCGGAGCAGCCCCGGAGCTTCTCATCGTACAGGCCGCCGTTCATGGGCATCGTGCCTGTCTGCATCTCGGTCAGCCACCCGTTTATGACGAAATCGCAGGCCACGTTCCACAGATACGGGTCACGCCCCTCGCATCGCTCGTGATGCATGAGCCCCGCGTGCAGATACTCATGTGCGAGGACGAATTTCCACTCCTCAAGCGTGAGCCCTGCCGCACTGTTGACGTATATCTCACGTTCGGTCACATTTATGGCTGCCACGCTTATGTCGCCGTCCGTGACAGCACCGCTGCCGTAGCCGACCTCGATTATCCTGAATGCGGATGCAAGCGCTCCGAGCAGCGGATAGTGCGAGATGAACCACTCCGCCGCCCTCTCCTGTACGGATTTCTTGCGTTTGTCGGTGTATCCGCCAACTTCATCTATCACCGAATGCACCGAGTCTGCGAGCGCATATGCGAACTGCGCCGTAAAGCTCTGCGTATTCCTCATGCGCCAGCGGTTTATGCCGTTCCAGAACATATCGCAGCCGTTAAGGCTCGTGCCGTACTTTCCTGTATCGCCGATATTTCTCTCTGTGAGCAGGGAGTATATCTTCTTCTCGTCGGATGCGGTAAGCTCCGGCGGCGGGGGAGCTGCCCCGGGGAATTTTATATCCGCAAGGAATTTGGTTATATAGATATCACATGCTGTGTTCCACAGCTTGCGGTCGCAGTGTTCGACCCATTTCTCTGTGCCGTCCTTCTGCTGCTCGTAAAAGCCCGGCATATTGCTGCTGTCGAAATGCCCGAAGCAAAGATGCAGTAAGCAATGAGCGATGATATATGACCACTCCTGCGGCGTATGGCTCATATCTGGATTGAGCACCACATCGCCGCTCTCACAGGCTACGGCAGAAGTGCCTTTATTGAGCTTGTTCGAGTATGCGCCTCTGTTTGCGATACTCAGCGGGATGTCGAGCCTGCCGAAAAGCTTGTGCTCTTCTATGATGTCCATACCGCCGTAGAGACTGCGCTCGTTCGGGGTGAGCTTATCGTCGGCTTTGCGTATCACGCCGCATCACCCGCCGTTCTTCACAAGGCGCGGCAGGTCACGGACTATCTCCACCATGAACCATTCGGGCAGCACCTTGTCATCATCGGAGGACACCACCATCTGTGCTATCTCAAGATTGATATGGGACAGATCCTTTATCATGGCCTTTGCGCGGTGAGTGAGCGTCTGCGTGTTGCGGTCAAGCTCCTGCTTGTCG
>JAFPPJ010000321.1 GCA_017410745.1 Oscillospiraceae bacterium | reverse complement strand
TGGATGAGGCAAAGGAATTCATCTCCGAAAAGGAGGTATCCGATTTCTTTGTTGTTCTCGAGAAAAAGAGGGACTATCTTCTTGAGCATATAAAAGATAACAGGATTTGGGAATGGGAGGGCGGTATCTCGCTTCTCATTACGGGCAGGAAGGCAACAGAGAACGAAAACGTAATGGACGGGATAATGTCCTTGCTCCGCTGATGTGTGGGAGACACTATGGATATATGCAATGTAAAACAGGCTGATGTATGTCTTGTCATGCCCCCGGTCGCATTCGGGTGTATGCCGTCTTTTGCACTGGGTATACTAAAGGCGTGCCTCAACAGGGAAAATATCTCCTGTTATGTGGATTATGCCAATATGCACTTTGTCCATGCCATGGGTATGGCAGCTTTCGCAGCCATATATCACGGCTCCCTGCACGGCTTTTTGGGCGAATACATCTTCAATGAGGCAGCAGGCATAGAGAACGGATATACGTTAGATGATTTTGTGAGATATCAATTCGGTGATAAGGACAATATCACCGATCATCTCTATATGAAAAATGCGGTGCTCCACGCCGTGCGTGTCGCAAATGAGGAAACGGAAAGGACTGTTGAGCGCATACTTGCAAGAAAGCCGAAGATAGTCGGCTGTACTGCGGTCTTTGAGCAGAGGAACGCATCACTTGCGATACTCAGGAAGATAAAGGAAAGATGCCCGGAGATAAAGACCTTCATGGGCGGCTTTGCCTGCTTTGAGTACGGCGGTATGGCCATGCTCCGTCAATTTCCGTTCCTCGATCTTGTTTTCTGCGGAGAGAGCGATGATATATTTGCAGATGTATGCAAGCGCATGATGGACGGAGATCTGTCGGAACTTCCCTACGGCGTTCTCAGACAGGGCGGTCCCTTCCCGGATAAGCCCCCTCACCGTATTGTCAGCGATCTTGACACTGTGCCATGTCCCGACTATGATGATTATATGGAGATGATCAATTCATGGTTCGGCATAGAACAGTATGAGATGGTAGGGAAGCGTGCGGAAATGCGCCTCATACTTGAAACATCAAGGGGCTGCTGGTGGGGAGCAAAACACGCCTGCACCTTCTGCGGCCTCAACGGTCAGACCAAGTGCTTCCGCAGAAAAAGCCCGGAAAAGGTGCTCGATGAGATACGGGAGATAACGGAAAAGTATGATAACGGGTATATCTGCTTTGCTGACAACATACTTCCGAACGAATGGTTCTCACAGGTGCTGCCGCAGCTCAAAGAGATGAACAAGGGCAACTATTTTTTCACTGTGGAGATAAAGTCCAACGTGCGAGAAGCACAGATAAAGGATCTCAGAGAAGCAGGCTATGCAGTGATACAGCCGGGTATCGAGAGCTTTTCCGACCATATACTGAAGCTTCTTGACAAGGGCGTTACGGGGATACAGAATATAGCGCTTCTCAAATACTCTAAGAAACATGATATGGTCATCCTCTGGAACATACTCACCGGAGTTGTGGGAGAGACCGAGGAGGATTACCGCCTGCATACGGAGATAATGCCGCTCATCGAGCATTATCAGCCGCCTAAGAACTATTCCGATATAATATATATGCGCAACAGCGTTTACTATGACGAAAGTGAAAAATACGGTTTGAAGCTTACTGCCGATCCGGTCTTCAGATATATCTCCCCCGATAATGAGGAGTATATCAATAATATCGCCTTTCACTTCATCGACGAGAACAGGACGACAAACAGGGATCCGTTCATCACTATCGCAAAGATGGGCTTCAGATCGGCTGTGGACAAGTGGAACAGGAGATGGAGAGGCGGCGGGCAGCTCGTGCGTCTTGATATGTATGATGAGGATGGAGCATTGTATCTGACAGACAACAGGACAATGAGCAGCGAACGCAATATCAGACTTGACGGGATATACAGGGACATATATCTTGCGGCCGCCGAGCCTGCAGACAGAAAAAAGATATACACAGCCCTTGACAGCTATGACGAAAGCGAGATCGACAAAGCATTAGATGAGCTCTGCAGAAGGAGGCTCCTTCTGCATCTGAGCGGAAAGTACCTTGCACTCGCGATCGAAATAACAAAAGAACGGGCGATGGAGCTCAGTTACCGTGAGTTTTTCATGCGTCTGTTCTCCGATGAGAAACTGCGCAGTGCTCTGAGCAGGAAATCGGAAAACGGCGGCAGCCCGGAAGAGCTGATCGCCGCATCAGGGAGAGAGAACGGCTATATCTTCGATGCACGGACTGTGTCGGATACCGACCTTATCCCTGGAAGAAAACAGATGGATCTCATAAGCTGACAGCTTTTGAAAGGAGCCGAATATGCCGGAAATAACGAACAAGAAACCAGAGCCTGTTCCCGTACCGCAGGTGATAGGCAGGGGGAGCATTATCCTGCTGCTTGCAGCGATCTGTATACTGGCAGCTCTGATGATATGGTTTTTTATCGGTACCGTAAAGAGATCATTTACAAGATTTGGCGTCATGACGACAGAGGTGGATGCCATAATGATACATCAGCCCGATAATGCCGTGGTCACGGAGATAGTAGCAGCTTCCAACCAGTTTGTGAACAAGGGCGATGTTATCATGCGAGTCTATACCCTTGATGATGAGGATTCCCTGACTGATGACGACCGACCTTCAATGGAGCAGATGGCTGAGCAGGCTCATGACATCGTATCCCCTGTAAACGGCTTTATCACCGAGATAATCGTAGAGCAGTGGGAGAGGGTCGATCTCACGTCCACACTTGCGATGGTAAAGGAATCGCCTACAGATACTGTTTCCTATGCTATGGCATATATATCCATAGAATATGTGGAGAACATAGAGGACGGTACCAATGTGAATATCAGGGTACAGGACACGGATAACGGAAAGGCAAGCCTGATAAGAGGCTCTGTGGTCAGTATAACGGAGCTTCCCGTATCGGAATATCATATACTGCGTTCCACCGGTTCCAGTAAGGTAGTCGATTACTTATACGACAAGCAGAAGAAGCAGTATGAGGTGCTGATAAAGCTGGATGTGGATGATGTGGGTGAGCTCGAGGAAACGGGTACGACACAGAGGAAAAGTCCCTATGTCTGCAATGAGATGTGTCAGATCACATTTTTCTCGGAAGAAATGCACCCGTATCAGGTAATATTAGAGAAGTGACAGATCGGAGCCTGCATATGGATTTATTCAGAAAAAGAGTTCCCGAGGTCTTTCAGGTCGAAGCGGCAGAATGCGGAGCTGCTTCCCTGTGCATGATCTTAGGGTACTACGGCAGATATATTGATCTGACAGAGATGCGCCGTGACTGCCATATCTCCCGTGACGGCAGCCGTATGAGCTATATAATGGCAGCAGCCCGGAAACACGGTATGCAGGCTGATGCCTATCGTTCCGATCCCTCGCTCACAGGCAGAAAGCTCCCCGCTATCGTGTTCTGGAATTTCTGCCATTTCCTTGTGGTGGAGGAGATCACAGAGAAGTTCGTGTATCTGGTGGATCCCGCCTTCGGCAGAAGAAAGGTGACACGGGAGGAGTTCGCACGGAGCTTTTCGGGAGTGGTACTCGAACTGCAGTGTACGGATAAGTTCGAGCAGTGCGGCAAGCCCGATGTGCCCTTTGCCCAGCTCCTCGCCATGATGAAGATAAACAAGGGAGCGATATTGTATCTTGTTATCCTCACCACGATGATAAATCTTGTGGGACTGATACTTCCTGCATTCACCACGCTGTTTGTCGATTACTATGTTCCGTTCATAGCCGATGCGGAGATGACGCAGTACTTTACGGCGTTCTTTGTCATGCTTGTGATACAGGCGCTGCTGCTGCTGCTCAGGCGGCACGTCAATCTGAAATTCATGCGTACCCAGTCGGCGGAAATGACGGGGAAGCTCGTACTGAAGCTCCTGAAGCTCCCTGTCAGCTATTTCGGCACAAGGAGCCATTCCATAATCGACGCACATCTCAACGGGATAGACAGCCTGACGGATTTTGTGGGTGCAAGACTTGTGCCCATGACCCTCGATCTGATCTTCTCGGTCGTATATATCGCACTGCTGTTTGCCTACAGCTATGTGGTAGCTGTGCCTACGCTCATTCTCATACTGATGATCGTAGCACTCATAGTCATTCTTCTGAAAATGACAAGGACGGCTATCATATATTCCGCAAATATGCAGAATGATTTTTACGGCTCCGTGGTGCAGAATGTCCGCCTTTTCGATACGATAAGGTCTGTAGCCATGGAGGATGACGCATTCATGTTCACCATGCAGAAATTCAGTGCATGGCAGAATGCCTCATGGCTGTCAAAGAAGATGCTCTCCGTACTGCAGGCAGTGCCTGTGGCTGTCCCTCTGCTCATACAGGTGTTCGTTATCGCAGCAGGTTCGAGCGAGGTAATATACGGAAGGATGACGATAGGAAGCGTGCTGGCTTGTCAGACTATAGCAATGTCGGTATTTGCCCCCGTAGTTACGACCATCTCTGAATTCAACTCTCTGCAGGGACAGGAAATACAGATAAGGGCACTCAAAGACATAGTCAGTGAGAGCGACGACCCCGTACTTAACAGGGAACCCTCACACCACGAAGAAAAGATGTCCGGCGAGATAGAGCTCAGGAACGTGAGCTTCGGATATAATACCGCACTCCCTCCCGTCATAGATGATATCTCACTGCATATCACACCGGGTCACAGCGCAGCACTTGCAGGCGGCTCCGGTTCCGGCAAGAGTACGATACTAAAGCTCCTTGAAGGTCTTTATTCGCCGCAGAAGGGCGAGATACTCCTTGACGGTAAGCCTCACGAGAGCTTCGATCATATAGATCTTTCGGATTCCATCGCAGTAGTCAGTCAGTCGCCGTTCATCTTCACGGGCACTGTCAGAGAGAATATAACCCTTTTCGACCGCAGCATAGATATGCACAGGGTCACGGGAGCGGCTAAGGCAGCCTGCGTATTCGATGCGATAGAGGCACATCCCGGCGGCTTCAATGCCGAGATAAGCCCTACGAACTGCAGCTTCAGCGGCGGTGAGGTACAGAGGATAATGATCGCACGTGCCCTTGTGAGAAAGCCGTCCATACTCATCATGGACGAGGCTACGAGCGCTCTCGATACTGTTGTTGAGCAGCAGATAATGGAAAATGTAAGGGCTATGAACATAACGCTTCTTGTTGTTGCTCACAGGCTTTCGGCTATCCGTGACTGTGATGAGATACTTGTCCTCGATAAGGGCAGAGTGGCACAGCGGGGCAGCCATGATGAGCTGGCGGCACAGGAAGGACTTTACAGGGAACTCATGTCTTCGGAGGAACAGGATGAGTAGATACAGGATAGATCCGGAGCGTGTAAAAAAGATACTCTACGGTACGCTCCGGGGCAGCCACGAGGATCTTATCAC
>JAFPPJ010000320.1 GCA_017410745.1 Oscillospiraceae bacterium | reverse complement strand
GAGCTTATGGAGAAGATGGGCATATCTCATATAAAGACACATCTGCCCTCACAATGTTCGGGCGGTGAACAGCAGCGCTGTGCAATAGCAAGAGCAGTGATAAACGATCCCTTGCTGCTTTTTGCGGATGAGCCAACCGGTGCGCTCAACAAGAAGAATACCACAGAGGTGCTCGACCTGCTCACAGACCTGAATAAAAAAGGTCAGAGCATACTTATGGTCACCCATGATGCGAGGGCAGCTTGCAGGGCGACACGGCTCATATATATATCCGACGGCAGTGTTATAGGTGATCTCGAGATGCCGCCGTATGATGCTAAGGATGAAAAGAGCCGTGAGACACAGGTGAATGCGTGGCTCGCTTCAATGGAATGGTGAGGTGATGATATGAGAAGCATTATCAAGCTTATGCTTGCAAATATCAGACACGGCAAAGGCGCATTCAAGGGCATGATACTTCTTATGATGCTGCTGACATTCTCGTTTTCGGGTACTGTCAGCAACAATGACCGCATCAATGAGAGCGTTGAAGAGAAATTTGCACAGGCGGGGATACCCGATGTCATCGTCACGGTATATGATGATCTGCTCACCGATGATATGATGACGAGCGTGAATGAGGACAAGAACGTCAGCGAATGCAAAGTGATACAGTCTATGTTCTTCACGGAGGCGCCTGTATCTGACAGCACCGAGATCGAAATAAGGCTGATGCTCGCACGCACCGATGATGATATCCGTGTGTTCAACGATAAGCTAAGTGGCTATGTATCCGACAACTCGCTTGCACCTGGGGAGATGCTCGTCCCCTCGAAGCTCAGCCTCATCGACGGCTTTGAGAAGGGGGCAAAGCTGAGCCTTCGCACTAGGGACGGATACGATGAGACCTTTACCGTCAAGGGCTATTATGAGGATATCATACACGGCGCTACTACCGTCGGAGACAATTACTGCATCATATGCGATGAGGATTTTGACAGACTGCTCGAAAACAAGACAGATCATCTCATGAGCACGGAGCGCTATGTCATACTGATAGATGAACTGTATATCACAGGCAGCGGTGTGTCACAGACAGAGCTTCGCCGCGAGCTCGCGCAGAACAGTGATCTTATCAGCTCTTCAAACAGCGCATTCACCCGTGATATGCTCAAAGACAGTATAGGCATGTACTCAAGCATCGGCACAAGGACAGTGGGCATATTCGTGGCGCTGCTTCTCATAGTCATACTCATTTCCATGCACAACAGCATAAGCGCATCCATCGAGCTTGACAGGACAGAGCTCGGTATACTGAAGTCGCAGGGCTTCACTGCAGGCCGGATAAGCCTTGTGTATGTCATGCAGTATGTGCTCGCACTTGTTATCGGTGCAGTTCTCGGCATACTTGTTTCGATACCTGCCTGCAGCTTCCTTATCTCAAAGTTCATGCTGCTTACGGGAATACTCTCGAAGACATATGTATCATTTGCAAAATGTGCGGCACTCAGTATAGGTATCATACTAATATGCACCGTGTTCATATTCATATCAACTGCAAAAATATCGCATATATCTCCCGTAAGTGCTATATCCGGCGGCAAGGGCGATGTGTACTTTGAAAGCCGACTCAATACAAGGATAAGAAAGCCGCTCCCGCTTTTCCTGGCTCTCAGACAGATAAACTCCAACAGGAAGAGCTATATCGGCACGGTATGCATAACAGCGATGCTCGTATTCTTTATCAGCAGTATCATGATACTTGCTCAGGGTCTTGACATAGATAATATGTTCACGGGAGTGAGCGGTGAGATAAGCCTTTCTGACAAGGGCGCATTTACTCTTGATGATGCAGCCAAACTCGAAGCAAAGGTGCGGGAGACAGACAGCGGCGCATCTGTAGAATGTGAGCTCGGTCATTATATGACCCTTGATGATGAGTATATCAGGGTAAAATCATACCGCTCCGCAGAAGACCCCATAGACCCTCTTGAGGGCAGAGTGCCGAAATATGACAATGAGATCATGATAACAAAGTTCGTATCCGAGCTTATCGGCAAAAAGACAGGCGAGACCATCACCGTATGCTGCAATGACAAGAAAGAGGAATATGTGATCACCGGATATTTCCAGACAGTGATGGAATTTGGCATGGCAGGGCTCATGACTCCCGAGGGCATGGAAAGGGCAGGCGATAACGAGATACGCAGCGCTTTCATAAAGCTGTCCGATATGTCAAAGCAGCAGCAGGTGATGGATATGGTAACATCGGAATATGACACCCTGACTGCGGAAGACTTCAGCGAGAACGGTACGGTCAAGATATATAAGTCGGTAGTCAAAGTAGTAATGAACAGCCTTTCGTATTCGATGTATGCGGTGCTGCTCATCTTTGCGGCAGTTATCGTCAATATGATGTGCAAGCGCATATTCATCCGCGAACGTACGGATATAGGCATATTCAAGGCGACGGGATTTACTGCTGACGGCCTCAGGATGCAGTTTGCTGTGCGATTTGCCGTGATAGCCGTGATAGGCTCTGCGGCAGGATGCATTGCGGGACTTCTGTGTTCGAGAAAGGTGATAAGCTATGTGCTGAGCGTTGTCGGTCTGAGCGATTTTACCTCACAGAACAGTATCTCCATATTTTTGATGCCCGCTGTTTTAGTAAGCATATGTTTCTTTATCACGGCGTATATATCATCTCACAGGGTCAAGAGCGTGAATGTACGCGAGCTTGTAACAGAATAGTATTCCGCTTAAAGACGGAACAGTGCCCCCGAGCGTATAAAAGCGCACGGGGGCGCTTTTATACGGCGCTCGCCGGGCTGCGGTATTTGATTATGATATTGTATAACAATATCACTTCCGAACGGATGCAGGACTAAACCCAATGCAGAAAAGTTTATGAAAATATTGACAAAGTCACAAAAATGTCATATAATTATTTATATAAAAAGACATAATATATCGCTTTATAAGCGGATGATATACAGAATAACAGGAGGCTAAATGAAAAAACGCATACGAATAAAAATGGCGGATGTAATAATAATGTCCGTGGTACTGATCCTTGCCACGATCGCCGCCTTTATAGTATCCGCAAAGCCTGCGGCATTGATGATCAGCAGGAAAGTACAAAAGTGCTGTCATATGATGGGTTTAGCGGGACAACGATCGGCATAAAGACAGGTTCAGCCTTTGAAGCCATCACCCTTGAGAAATTCCCCGACAAAGAGCATCTGTATTTTGACAGTGACAGTGACCTCATTGCCGCATTGAAGACGGGGAAGATAGACGGCTTTCTCACCGATGAGCCTGTTGCATATATGATGCATATGGAGCAGGCTGATATAGACTATATGCATACTCCCATCATTGAGGATAATTATTGCTTCGGCTTTGCCAAGGATACAGAGCGTTCAAAGATGCTAAGGACACAATTCAATGAGCTCCTTGCAGAGGAAAGGGCGAACGGCGGGCTTGAAAGGCTAAAGGAGAAGTGGTTCAGCACAGATGAGTCCTCGAAGTATGTGGATATATCGGGGCTCACCGGTGAAAACGGCAGTATCACCGTAACAGGGCTGACGGATAATGTCCCATTCGTATATACCTCAAGCAAT
>JAFPPJ010000319.1 GCA_017410745.1 Oscillospiraceae bacterium | reverse complement strand
TACTTCCAGGGTCTTGTCATCCTTTGCGGTGACTGCCAGCTTAGCGGAAGGATCCTTCGCTGCGCCGTTGTCGTCAAGATCCCACATGCTGTCATAGCCCTTTACCACCTCGAGCATATAGCCGTAGTCTGCTGCAAGCTCGGGAGATGCAGCTCTGTTCCATGCGAACACGAAATCATTCGCGGTGACATCCTTGCCGTCCGACCACTTGGCGCCGTCACGCAGCGTATAGGTGTAGGTCACGGTGCCGTCGGGATTCTCAACGCCTGCCGGAAGCTCTGTAGCAAGGTCGGGCAAAACGATGGTAGCACCCTTGTCGTCGAGACCCCATTTAGCAAGACCCGAGAACAGATGTGCGCAGAGAGTAGCGCCGTCTACTGCGGAATTGAGCGCAGGATCGAGCGTTGCGGGCTCTGATGCGAGACACACATTTATCTCCTGTGCGCCTCCCGAAGATGTACTGCCGGTCGATGGCGTACCTGTGGGTGCTGAACTGCAGCCTGCGAACAGGACTGCGCATGACATACCCACTGCCAATACTTTCTTATTCATAGATATTCCTCCATATGATACGCATTCGTCACAGGCGGTATCCGCCTTGTGCGGGATGCGATATATTACAGCAGATGACAAGCGGCGAAATGCCCGGGAGATATCTCCCTGAGCTCGGGCACTGTCTCAGCGCACTTGTCACAGGCGCGGGGACATCTTGTCCTGAAGGGACAGCCCGAGGGGGCATTGAGCGGGCTCGGTATATCGCCCGACAGCACTATGCGCTTGTTTGCCCTTGCCTCCTTGGGGTCGGGCACGGGTACTGCAGACAGCAGCGATATGCTGTATGGATGCTGCGGATGGTCGTATATCTCCTTTGCATCCGCAAGCTCTACCAGCTTGCCGAGATACATAACGCCTATGCGGTCGCTTATATGCCTTACCACCAGCAGATCGTGGGCTATGAACAGATACGTGAGCCCCAGCTTCTCCTGAAGCTCATCGAACATATTTATGACCTGTGCCTGTATGGATACGTCAAGAGCCGAAACAGGCTCGTCGCACACGATGAATTCGGGGTTTATGGCAAGGGAGCGTGCAATGCCTATCCTCTGTCTCTGACCGCCCGAAAATTCATGGGCATAGCGCGATGCATGCTCGGAATTGAGCCCTACATAGCTCATCAGCTCAAGTACACGTTCGCGGCGCTGCTCCGGGGTCTTGTACATCTTGTGTATATCGAGCGGCTCTGCGATTATATCCTGCACTGTCATGCGGGGATTGAGGGAGGAGTACGGATCCTGGAACACCATCGTGGCCTTCTTCCTGAACTCCTTTATGTCCTCCTTGGTCTTGACTGGCTTGCCGTCATAGATTATCTCACCTGCGGTAGGCTTGTAGAGATTGAGTATCGTGCGGCCTACAGTGGTCTTGCCGCATCCGCTCTCGCCCACAAGGCCGAGAGTCTCGCCCCTCTTTATCGTGAAGGAAACATCATCCACGGCTTTGAGCGGCTTTGTCTTGAAGAAGCCCACATTGATATTGAAGTATTCCTTCAGGTGACGTATCTCAACAAGATTTTCCGTTTTCTCACTCATTGCTGTCACCGCCCTTCATGTTCTTCACATTCATCCAGCAGGCTGCGGCATGGTCATCATTTATCTGCATACGCTCTGCACGCTCGCGCAGACATATCTTCATAGCATTGTCGCAACGCGGTGCAAAGGGGCAGCCCTTCGGCATATTCAGCAGGTCTATGGGCGTGCCCGTGATGGGCTCGAGCCGCTCCCCGTCATTGTTCGTGGTGGGGATGGAACGCAGCAGACCCTTTGTATACTCATGCTTGGGATTGTAGAATATCTCATCCGCAGTGCCCTGTTCACATATAGACCCTGCATACATGACTATCACTTCATCGCAGAGCTGTGCCACAACTCCCAGGTCATGGGTGATCATTATTATCGCCATGCCGAGCTCTTCCTGCAGTGACTTCATAAGATCGAGTATCTGTGCCTGTATCGTCACATCAAGGGCGGTGGTAGGCTCATCGGCTATGAGTATATCCGGCTCGCAGGCAAGTGCCATCGCTATCATGACGCGCTGGCGCATACCTCCGGAAAACTCGTAGGGATACTGCTTCATGCGCTTTTCGGGCTCATTCACGTTGACGAGCCTGAGCATCTCTATGGCACGTTCCTTCGCCTGCTGCTTCGTGCGCCCGGTATGAAGGAGTATCGCCTCCATGAGCTGTTTGCCTATGGTATATGTGGGATTGAGGCTGGTCATGGGATCCTGGAATATTATGGATATGCGGTTGCCGCGGATATCCTTCATTCCCTTCTCACCTATGCCAACAAGTTCCCGGTCATTGAATTTTATGGAGCCGCCGACTATCTTTCCGCTCCCTGCAAGTATCTGCATTATGGAATATGCCGTAACAGACTTGCCCGAGCCCGATTCTCCGACGATGCCGAGCACCTTGCCCTTGTCAAGCTCGAAGGAAACGCCGTTTACAGCCTTGACCTCGCCCGCATCGGTAAAGAACGATGTATGCAGGTCTTCTACTTTAAGCAGCATGATACACCCTCCTTACACATTGAGCTTCGGGTCAAACGCATCACGCAGACCGTCGCCGAAAAGGTTCAGGGACAATACGATAAGGGATATGACCACAGCGGGGATAACGAGTCTGTACGGATATGAAGTAAGACCGTTGAGCGCCTCGGATGCAAGTGATCCCAGAGACGGCATGGGCGCATTTACGCCAAGTCCCAGGAATGACAGGTAGCTTTCCGTGAATATGGCACTCGGTATCTGGAGTGCGGTGGATATTACTATCACGCTGAAGCAGTTGGGGATAAGATGCTTGATGATTATCCATCTGCCGCCTGCTCCCGCCGCTCTTGAAGCGAGCACATACTCCTGCTCCTTGAGCGAGAGTATCTGGCCTCTGATAAGTCTTGCCATAGACACCCAGTACAGCAGTCCGAACACGATGAACAGGCTTATGATATTAGAGCCTATCTTCTCGAGCACCGTGCCCTCGAGGGAGGATTCGAGCACCTGCTTCATGACCGATGCGAGGAGTATTACCATCAGCATATCGGGCAGGGAGTATATCATATCCACTATACGCATTATCACAAGGTCGGTCTTGCCGCCCGCATAGCCCGATACAGAGCCCACGAGGAGTCCTATGATGAGCACGATTATACTTGCGAAGAAGCCCACCGCAAGGGATATCCTCGTGCCGTATATCACACGGATGAAATAGTCGCGTCCCTGACTGTCCGTGCCGAATATATGCGGGGTTATGCTCTCCCCTGCCTCCATCCTTACAGTCTCGGAGTGTCCGTATTCAAAGGGCGCGAGATTGAGGAAGGTATTGTCCACGGGCTGACCGGGCACCACGCCGAGCATCTGATCGTAGGAATACGGCCAGAACATCGGCACGAATATTGCCGCAAGCGTGATGATGACTATTACGAAGAAGCTGACCACTGCCACCTTGTTCTTCTTGAGGCGCTTTATGCCGTCCTTGAAAAATGTGGAGGGCGGGCGCATGGTGACCATGTATTCCTTTTCTTTATCGGTCGCAGGGATGAAGTCATCAAGATCCACATGCATACTCAACGGTTTCTTATCCATGACTATCCCTCCTTTATTCAAGCGTGATGCGAGGATCTACAATCTTATAGAGTATATCACTCACAAGATTCATTACTACGATGAGTACGGCGAGAACTATGGTAGTTCCCATAAGGAGCGGATAATCACGTCCTGTTATACTGCTTACGAACGACCTGCCTATGCCGGGCACCGCAAATATCTGCTCTACTACCAGCGAGCCTGTGACGATATATGCGAGCATCGGGCCGAAGTAGGTTATTACGGGTATCAGCGAATTCTTCATGGCATGGCCGAATATTATATTCATCCTTGACACGCCCTTCGCCCTTGCCGTGCGTATATAGTCCTGACCGAGGACATCGAGCATGGACGAGCGGGTCAGTCTCGTGATATACGCCATCGGATAGAGGGAAAGGGTGATTATCGGCAGCACAAGGCCGTTCTGCGCCGCACCGTTGGCGGGGAACCAGCCGAGTTTCACTGCAAACAGTGTTAGCAGCAGTGAGCCCATGATAAAGGACGGCATCGACACGAATGCGGTCGTGATGACCATGATCACGCGGTCTATCACCTTGTTCCTGCGCAAAGCTGCCACAGAGCCGAGGACGATGCCGGTGACAAGCGCAATGAACGCGGCTATAACGCCTATCTTTGCGGATGTCTTCATGCCGTCGCCTATTATGTCGATGACCATTCGCCCTCTCTGTTTGAGCGAGGGGCCGAAGTCAAAGCGCAGCGCCACGTCTCCGAGATATGTGAAATATTGTGTGATCAGCGGCTTGTCGAGCCCGTACTTCGCCTCCATCGCTTTCTTCACCGACTCGGACACCGCTTTCTCGCTGACGAACGGCCCTCCGGGTATCGCGTGCATGACAAAGAACGTGACTGTGATCACCAGCCATATCGTAAGCACCGCCAGCAGCAGTCTCTTCACGATATACATAAGTGTTTTGGTATTCAATCTGCCATCTCCTTTTCTCAAGGATAAAAACTCTCAGATTTCATTATATCACAATTCATACATGAATTGCAATATATTTCTAAATTTTATATGACCACTTTCTGTATGCCCTGTGCCGGCGTGTACTCATCTTTGGCTCTATTCTGCCGTTAGGGCATAAAATTCGTTATATCTATTGTAATTCTGTGTTATTGATGATATCATAGTAATAGTATAATGGACTGCGGAGGAAAGCCATGAGAGATATGATCGGCCTTATCATCGGCACGCTTGCCATGCTGGCACTGGATATATACCTCGTCACGAGGATCGTATACTATTTCAGGATGAAAAAGCACGGTATACGCTGCACTGCTGTGATAACGCGCCTTGAGCGGGAGGTCTCCAGCCGCGGCGTCGTATGCTGGCGGCCGTGGATAGAATACACCACCGGTGACGGCACTGTCATAACATCCGCATTTGAGAACGCCATGCAAATAAAGAGCAAAAACTTTGACCCCGGGAACACTGTCACGATATACTATGACAAGGACGACCCCAAGAGATACATAATGGACAGGAACTCGCTGTACACAGATCTGGCGCTGATGTTCGTAGTGACCGTGATACTCGCCTGCCTGCTGATGATACTGTCCATCCCGCTTTCATACACCGACTGATAAACAAAGCCCGCAGCATATCTGTGGGCTTTGCTGTCCGATATGTTATTCTCTGCCTTTGCTCTTCTGTTCGTACATACGATAGTCGCTGACCTTGAGCATCTCGTCTATATGAGTGCCCGCCTGTGCGGTGCAATAGCCGCAGCTCATGCTGAGGCTGTAGGGCTTGCCCTCCTTGTCACAATAACGCTCCGTCTCTTCCCTGAGCCGCTCAATGAAGCGCTGCGCCCCTTCCTCGTCAAGGCCGCGGGCAAACACGGAGAACTCATCTCCGCCCGTCCTGCCGCATATCTCGCCGTTGTCGCAGCAGCTCTGTATTATCCTTGCCGCCGCCCTGATGGATGCATCGCCCTCGTAATGGCCGTATTCATCGTTTATCCTCTTGAGCCTGTCTATATCTATGACGAAGGTGCTTATGGGCGTGTTGTCATCCGGCATTGTCTCCATCGCCATTTTATAGAAGCCTCTGCGGTTATACGCGCCTGTAAGGTCATCGCTGAGGCTCTTGCTCTCAAGGGACTCTATGAGCCTGTTTATGCGGTCGTTCTTCTGCAAGGTCTCAAGCTGCATAGAAAGTATCATCAGCCAGAGTATATAGAACTCTCTGCTGCTGCCGTCATTATCCATCTCTATCGCTGCATAGCCGAATATGCTCTCCGCTGTATGGACACTGGTGAGGATGAAGGTATGCGGCCTTTCATCCGATGAATGCGGCAGCGGATCGCCGTCTGCAAGACAGCCTTCGGGCTTTGCGTACTCATCGTTCTTGTCTATCCATATCACAGGGGAGAAGCTGTGTGTGGGCTTGTCGAAATCGCTGCTGCAGGATATCCTGCCCTCACTGTCGGTATACAGCATAAGGAAGAAGGACTTATAATCGCCGAAGTTCACGGCTCTGTCGCGGAACACATCGCCGAGCTTTTCAAAGTCGTCCACCTTGTTGAGCCTGAGGAGCGCTGCCTCCGCATCGAGAAGATGATAGTTGAAGTGCCTGTTCTTCTTGTACGCCTCGTCTATCTTGCCTGTTTCAATACGGTAATCCACCTTGCGGCATCCGCATGAATGATTGATTATCATGCGCGAGCGCACCGTCACATCAAACTTCTCCGTATCCTTATCTATAAGCGCGATCATTGCCCTGAGCACGCTTGACGCAAGCTCATCCTGCTGTCTCGAAGCGGTAGTCAGATGGGGAAGTATTATATTCTGTCCGTCTGCCAAGCCGTCAAAGCCCGTCACCGCAATATCCTCGGGCACTCTTATGCCCCTCTGCTTCAGTGCGGACACGAGCGATATCGCCATATAGTCGTTCGCACAGACTATCGCCTCGGGACGCTCGGGCAGCGACAGGAAGTACTCCGCAGCCGCGTCGCCCTTATTGAACCAGAAATCGCCCTCAAAGAAGCCTGCGCCGTTCTCGGGGAGGCCTCTCGAACGCATTATGCGCTGAAACTCCTTTAGTCTGCCCTGCGCATCGGGATGCGTGAGATAGCCCGACATAAAGCCTATCTTTGTAAAATGATGATGGTCGAGCAGATGCTCTACCACCTGACGGAAGCCCCCTATATCGTCGAATACGACATTGTGGAAGCCCTCCACATATGTGCTTATTGATACGACGGGACATTTTGCCGTACGCAGCTTCTCCGTCATCCTATCTTCAAGATTGGGCAGGTTATTGAAGTCGCCGTCAAATATGATGCCGTCAAAGCGGTCAAGGTCTATCGCATCGAGGAAATCGAGCTCATGATCGCCGTAACGCTCGGGAGAGAAGGTAGCATTCCCGTAGGTGCCCACACGCCCTATAAAATTCATATATACAAGGTTCACGCCTATCTCGTGCGCTGCCTTATCAAATGCCACTGCCATCGGATATCTGTAGTTGCCGGTGAAGTTCACGCCGAACACCGCTATTGTTTTGAGTGAGTTTATCATATTGCCTCCGAAACGATCGTATACGATCATTGATCCGCTTCTACTGATTTCCGACCGATCTATAGAGGAGAAACATCTGCAAAAGCTTGAACATATGCGGTTTTGCGGATGGAGATCGTCTATAGATCGAGGAGGAAATAGGATCTTACTGCTCCGATGAGGAAATAGTTACACTATGAATAGTATTACTCTTCTCCGATTATAAATATACCACATCCATCCCGTCTTGTCAAGGCAGGCTGAGCCGATATCGGGCAGCATGGGAGAGCATGTCCGTTCGCCATTTCTCACAACAAAGCGGCTATTATTCGTTTACTATTTGTACAAAACCTTGATTTTGAACAAACGCGGTTGTTTTGATTGACTATAATGCCGCAATATGTTAAAATACATCTGTATGTCTGATACTATTATATAGGGGGTTAAACAATGAAAAAACGATTATGGGCATTATTTGTGGCAACTATAATGATGTTCATCCCGACAGAGGCATTCGGCAAGGTCTATGCCGCTGATGCGGATCAAGACACATTCTACATTGCCGGACACAACAAGGAGGACATCGTGACCGACAGCTTCGGCAACACGATACCCGGCTTTGCATACTGCCTGGATGGCAACGCCGCTTCTCCTTACAACAATGCCACCGACCAGGATGTATTCACGAGGATGCGTCTTTCCGAGGCAGTGGATTATCAAAAGCCGGAGCACTATCCCCGCGTATTCAGCGATGATATGAAGTCAAGGCTCCTCAAGGCTGTCATTGCAAAGGACGAGATACAGACATTCATCAGAAATCTCGACCTTACCGAGCACAAGCAGTGGTTCGTTGACAATATAGACGCGCTCTATGCCAACAAACAGCTGTCCAGCGGCAGAGACATATATATCCGCGGCGGAGACCACAACTACGAAGAGGTCAAGGATTTCCACGACAGGAACCTTATCACCGATGCGCAGTTCGAGACTGCCAAGTGGCAGTTTGCAGACGGGATGGCATATTTCACCCGAACCAATTACCAGTACGTCATCTGGGGCCTTGTTCATGGCCAGGCTGAATGGGATCAGTGGATAAGGGACGACGGCAGAGTCACCGGAAGCAATGACCGCTACAACTTTGAAGAGGTAAAGACCTACTACAAGGCGTATACCGTTGACAACCCGATCCCCGGAAGCGAGGAGCACAGCCTTTTCAACGTTGTATACAAGCCCCTCATGGACTTCATCGACACGCAGCTCCCCGACTATGCTGCAGAGGGCTGGGACGCATGGGTATACTACACCGATTCCACGCATAACGGCAACGATGTGCAGAATATACTGGGCGCTGCATTCAAGGACGTGACCATCACAAAGGTCGATGCCAACGGCAAGGGTCTTTCAGGCGCCAAGTTCGAGCTCTATGATGCAAACGGCAATATGATAGACAGCTGGGAATCCGACGGCACCGCACACATACTCAAAAACGTATACTCCGGCAATACATACACTCTGCGTGAGACCACCGCACCCGACGGATATGCGACCTCTGCGGGCGGCGACATCGAGTTCTACATCAACTCTGATTACGACATAGAGACCAGCAACAGCGCACTTATCGTAAACGGCAGAGAAGCCGAGATCGCAAACGACGAAAGCTGCGTAAAGGTATCCAAGGTAGACATCACCAGCAAGGAAGAGCTTGAAGGTGCGCATATCTCCGTTATCGACAGCAACGGCGACAGCGTCTATGACTGGGTATCCGACGAGAACGAAAAGGTACACGAGATCATCGGCCTTTCCGCAGGCACATACACCCTCCGCGAGGATGTTGCTCCCGAGGGCTACACCATCACAACGGACGTTGAATTCACACTTAATATGGACGGCACCGTCACCGTAGGCAGTGACGTATCCACAGATACCGACGGTCAGGGCGACACTGTTATCCTTATCGAGGACAGCCTCACCTCCTTCAAGGTATCCAAGGTACAGATAGACACCGAGGACGAGCTTGAGGGCGCAGAGCTCAAGATATTCGAAGACGGCTCCGACACACCCGTAAAGGAATGGATCTCCGGCACTGCTCCCGAGGTCATCACAGGCCTCAAGACCGAGACCGACTACATACTCCGTGAGACATCTGCTCCCGCAGGCTATGACATAACATCCGAGATATCCTTCCGTATAGCTGCCGACGGCACTATCACCGTAACAGGCGGCAAGACCACCACCGATGCCGACGGCAATACGATAATCACCGTAGAGGATTCCATCAGCACCGCATCCATCAGGATATCCAAGACCGACATATCCGGAGAGGATGAGCTTGAAGGTGCGCATCTGCAGGTGATAGATGCGGCAGGCAATGTAGTAGAGGAATGGGATTCCACAGACAAGCCCCACGAGATAAACGGCCTTATCGCCGATGATAAATACATTCTCCGCGAGACAGTCGCTCCCGCAGGCTACACCATCACCACCGACATATCCTTCTCGGTAGCCGCAGACGGCACCATCACCACCGACGGCACCGTGGATAACGGCGTGCTCCTCATCAAGGATGAGCTTACAAAGATATATGTATCCAAGGTGGATATCGCGAACGAAAAGGAGCTTGAAGGCGCACACCTGCAGGTAATAGACTTTGCGGGCAATGTAGTGGAGGAATGGGATTCCACCACAGATAAGCACCTGATAGAGGGTCTTGTCATAGGCGAGAGCTACACTCTCCGCGAGACAGTCGCTCCCACAGGCTATGACATCGCCACCGACATATCCTTCACAATAGGCGAGGACGGAAAGGTGAAGACATCCGCAAAGGTATCAAACGACGGCGTTCTCTTGGTCGAAGACACCGAGATCATCACAGGCAAGCTGATCTACAATCCCACGAATGACTCCGGTATGTACAGCTCATCTTACCCGGGATCGAGCACCGTATCCTCAAGCGCTCCCTCCCTCGTACAGACCATAAAGGGTGACAAGACAACCGACACCAACAAGTCCACCGACCCCTCGGACAGCGGCATCAGTGAGAATGCCGAGGATGTAGCTGCAGGCGCAGGCATCACCGACACACCGACAGAAGGCACCGCCTCTGTTGTGATACTCATCACCATAATGCTCGCTGCCGGCGCAGTATGCATCGCATCCCGCAAGAGAGCATAAAGCTCACGGCGTATCCGATACTTTTCGGATACGCCGTTTTCGCATATGAATACTCCCGAAGCGAACGCTTCGGGAGTTGTTGTATATTGCGGATATCAGACGGTGATGTTCTCGCCTATGAGTCCAACGTATGCGCCCTGCTTAGCCTCTGCGGACTCGGGATGTGCGAGCAGCCACTTATTGCAAGCTGTCAGCCACTTGTCCTCCTCGTTCTTTGCGGTCAGAGCCGGCACCGGACCGTTGGTCCCCTTAGGAAGCACTATCGCTACCTTAAAGCCCTCACCCTCTGCTGCCGAGCAGGGAGCATAGTGCAGGCTGGTCTCGTAAACCTCGACCACCTGTCCCTTCTTTGCGAGGAACGCCTTTACCTTAGAGGTATCCAGCTTGCCGTCAACTATATCATCTGCCTTTGCAAGCAAAAGGATGAAATCGGTAGAACCGATGTTCAGCTCGCTGTCGCGGTGATATTCCAGGCAGTTGAGCTTGTTGTTATGGCCGTTGCAATAGCCGATCTGGATCGGCATACCGCCGTAGGCATTGTTCTGCAGCACACCGAAATCACAGGTATATTCCAGTGCTGCGCAGCTCATTACATACTCGACGCCATCCGGAAGCGGAGTAGCTTCATCCAGTGCCTTGACAAGGCAGGACGTATTATAGCCAAGTACTTTTCCGTAGGGCTTGAATTCCGGATCGTTTACTGAATAGATCTTCATATGTTTATCCTCCTCCGATAAAGTGCCCGTGCCACGGGTCAATGCTTTCGATGTACACATTATATCACCGCACCATCGGTCAAGTCTATTCACAAATTGCGGTCTTTTCCCCGCCCCCTGTCAGCACCTATCACGAGCCCGATGATGATGACGAAGAAGCGGCAGACGATGAGGCCTCCCTGTCGCTGACCATATGCTGCAGTGTTATGAGTATCGCAACGACTAACTGCTCAAGCTCCGGACGGTATATATCCACACAGTATTTGTCATGCAGCGACATCATCTTCTGACTTATCACTGCGATGATGCTGCCGTCTCTGTCATAGAGCTCGAAGTTCAGACCCAGTATATTGCCCTGAAGCTGCCAGCCCAGCCCCTCGATATTGGTTATATCCTTTACCAGGTGGAAAAGCTCGTTTGAAAGTTCGAACCTGAGTCCGTCCCACATCGTCACGAAATGGCGCTCATGCATCGACAGCAGCTTGCTCTCGATATGTGCCACCTGTCTTCCCGCCGCATCCTTTATATCCGTCTTGTCGTGCAGCGACGGGAACTGCGTATCGGCCTGATACACTATCCGCTCATTCTCATCCGTGATATCTATGTGATGGTGCAGCGACAGCACCTTAGTCGATGTGAACAGCGAATGATGCGGCACGCCAAACCGCTCCACATTGTTTACATTAGCCTGTTCCCCCGTCTCACGGAAACGGTGTACACTCGAAAATACTCCCATATTACCCCTTCTTTCTCTGCCCTCCGGCAGTATGCTTATTATAGCATACTATATATGTAAATGCAATAGATGCACCGATATTCTATGCGCCCTGCAAATATCTAGATCAAATTGCGGCAGCAGCTCTAAGTCTGCTTATACCAAAAAAATCGCACCCCGTTCGGGGTGCGATCCTATGAGTTTTAAGTTTAAGTTTAGCTTACACTCAGATTATGCCTGTGTAGCAACTGCAGAAGCGAGGTCAACCTTCCAGTCAGAACCTGTGCC
>JAFPPJ010000318.1 GCA_017410745.1 Oscillospiraceae bacterium | reverse complement strand
ATTTAGATTTTCTCCATTATCATCATTTCTCAATCCCAAATTATTTCTTTTAGGAGGAAAACTAACATTTTTCTCTTTTAACCCTAATTTTTTATATATTTCCTTTTTTCCTTTATAACAAGCATTAAATAATATAAATAATTGGAAAACAATTATAAATAAACAAATCCAAAAATTAATATTAGATAATAATAAATCTTTGTTAAATAATTTTTTTATGCATGTAATAGCTTTAATGTTAGGAACATTTTTTTCAGAGATTGTTTTTTTTTCACCTGATTGATTATCAAAACTAAATTTATATTTAATATTACATTTGCACAAAGATTTTGGGTTGTCCTCGTTTTCTCTTAAATTTTCAAAAGTACATGAATTTTCACATAACTTAATATCATTATAATATTCATTTCTTCTATCATTTATAGTCATATCTGCTTCTTTATCTATTTCATTGTCAAAACATATATTATTATAAAATGGATCTTCTATATTTAATAAATTAATGTTATATTTCTTAAAATCTATAAAAATTTTTAAAAAATTTTTACCATTATTTAATTTATACTCATTTTTAATAGGATAAATCACTTGTAATTGTTTATTTTGGTCTATTAAATTAGGATTATCTTTTATTTTTATTATATTGGTTAAACCATTATCATGTCCTTCATAAAAATTATAAAAATAATAATTTAAATCATTAATTGCAGAATTATTTATTTGACTTTCTAATAATATTACTAATATTAGGCAATTTTTATTTATTTCATAATTTATAAAATTTGGAAAAACTTCTGTAAAATTAATAAAACCTAAATTATCTTTCAAAAATAATTTATCGTATCCATATCCTTCAATATCTAATGGATATATGGTAATTGTAAAATTAGCATATTTTATATTATATATTAAATATCCTGTCTTAATATTTTCTAATTCAAAATTTAATAATTTAATATATTTTTCAATTAAAGAGATATCAAAATTTTCCCATGAAGTATAATTTTCTTCATAACTAAGTGATCTAATAATTTTTTTTCTATTTTCAATATCTTTAATTTTTTGCTCTATAGTCATTGTTATTTCAATATTCAATTGATTTGAACCATTGGCTAAATACTCTTTTACACTTGCTTGCGCTTGCCCTGGCCGCCGCTCTGAGCAGCCATATTATCGTAGCGCTCGTTGTACTTGTCCACATCGACATAGCTGCCTCTGGTATCGACAGTGCGTATCTTCTGTTCTACCCTGGAGCTGCCCTCTGCGGAGAATGTGCCCTCTATCTTGGTCTTGGTGGAGGACTTTTCGTCCTTGCGCTCTTCCTTCTTCTTCTTGTCAGACTTCTCCGTGGACTTCTTCTTCTCGTCGGATTTCTTCATCTGATCCTTGAACTTGTCGAGTGCAGAACGGGCGTCCTTCTTCTCCTCGGCTGCTTCTGCCTTCTTTTCGGGCTGAGCAGGCTCCTTCTTCTCGACAGGCTTGGGCTCCGGCTTCTTTTCTGCCTGAGGCTTCTTCTCCTCGGCTTCTGCCTTTGCGGGCTTCTCTGCCTTCTCGACAGGAGCAGGCTTCTCTGCAGGCTTCGGAGCTTCCTTCTTTTCGGGCTGTGCAGGCTTCTCCGCAGGCTTTTCAGCCTCCTTCTGCTCTGCTGCTTCAGCCTTGGCAGGCTTTTCAGCTTCCTTCTTGGGAGCCTTCTTTTCCTTCTTGGGCTGAGGCTTCTCCTCTTCCTTGGGCTTGTCTGCCTTGGAAGCAAAGTATTCATCGAAAGATGCTACCTGAGTTGTCTGTGTGAAATGCTCGAGAACTATATTGAGTTCGTCCTCGGTGATGCTCTGTGACGGCTTCTTTGCCGTGCCGAGCTTGTCCTGGATAACGGTCACGATATTCTGTGCCGCAGTGTCAAGCTCCTTTGCGATATCCGAAATTTTGAATTTAGTAGTCGTTTTTGTACTCATAGGCTGTATACCCCCATCTACATCAGCTTTCAGCCAATGGCTGAGAACCATCAGAAGTAAGTTTGTCTCTTATGGAATCCGCAAATCCTTCGTTGCAGACTGCGATGACTGCCGACCGCTTCCCTATATGCCGTTCGTACTCGTCCATAACGGCGGGAGTACTCATCACAGGGACATTCGCCCTGTCTGCATAGTAGCTTATCTCTTTCTTCGTCTTTTCAGACGCATCGGCTGCCACAAGGATAAGCTTTGCCTTTCCTTCGGCAAGACTGTCCTTTGCACTGTCAAATCCGGCAACGATAAATCCTGCCCGTCTGCATACTGTCAGAGATCCGAATAACCTGTCTGTTATATCACTCTTCAAGCTCCGCCTCCATTGCTTCATATACGCCGGGGTCTATCCTGCACCGAAAGCTGCGTTCGAGCCTTCCTGCTTTCCTTGCCTTGCGCAAGCACTCCGGGTCACGGCAGATATATGCTCCCCTGCCGTTCTTCCTGCCTGTAAGATCAAGCGAGATCTCACCCTCGGGCGACTTAACGATGCGCACAAGCTCCTTCTTGGGCTTCTCCGCATTGCACCCGACACACGTTCTGAGCGGTATCTTCTTTATCATAGGCGATCCTTACACAGGCTTGATGTCTATCTTATATCCTGTGAGCTTTGCGGCAAGCTTGGCGTTCTGTCCCCTGTTGCCTATCGCGAGCGAAAGCTGCGATGCGGGAACATATGCCGTACATGCCCTGTCTGATTCCTCCGAGAGCTCAACTCTCGTAACATCTGCGGGTGCGAGGGACTTGGATATATAGACCGTAGGATCTTCATCATAGAGAATAAGGTCTATCTTCTCGCCGTTTATCTCACGCATCACATTCTCTATTCTCGATCTCTTGGGGCCTATGCAGGCACCAATGCAGTCTACGTTGGGATCGGTGGAGCGGAGGGATACCTTCGCTCTTGAACCCGCTTCACGGGCGATACCCATGATCTCGACCACTCCGTCGCTTATCTCGGGCACTTCCTTCTCAAGGAGGCGCTTGAGAAAATCATTGTAGGTACGGGAGATCTTTACGGTAGGCTTCCTGTCGAGGTTGCGGAGCTCAACGATGTATACATTTATCACATCGCCCTCATGGAGCACCTCGCCGGGTATCTGATCGTTCTTCATAAGGTAGAGCTCATGAGTGCCGACCTTGACGGTGGCATTGCCGGATGCAGGCTCGATCCTAAGCACCGTGCCCGATGCTATATCCTCGACCTTGCCCTCATACTCGGCAATGAGCTTCTCCTTCTCATATTCCTTGATATCATGGCGTATGGACTGCTTAGCATAGGTAGCAGCTACACGCGCAAAAAGTGTGGGATCGAGAGGATAGGGCACTCCGTCGCCCTCCTGACAGTCGGGCTTTATCGTCCTTGCCTCTTCGATATTTATTTCATTGAGGTAGGTCGGTTCATCAAGAACGACTGTCCTGATGAGGCTGACCTCAAGTATTTCCTTATCGGGATCTATTATGACGCGGAATTCGTCACAATCGGGATATTCCTTGGCTGCTGCCTTGTATATAGCCTGCGAAATCTTGTCAGCAAGCTCCTGTACGGGCATCTTCTGTTCACTCGCAAGTTCTCTGAGAACAGCGAAGAAATTTTCGCGCTGCTCTTCCTTTTTAACCTTTCTCATTTTTAACGATCAAACTCCTCTCATGACTGACCTGTCAGCCTGTATCATATATCCTCGATATCCTCATCATCATACAGTCTGACAAAGGCTGTATCGGACAAGTCTATACGCACCTCTCCCTGCTCTGTCTCTGCAGTGAGGACGCCGTCCTCATATCCTCTGATGATGGCGATAAATTCCTTTACTCCGTCATGCTCGCGTATATACCTTACGCGCACCGGACAATCCATATACTCCGTGAAGTGCTCCTCACGGCGGAGCTCCCTGCCAAGTCCGGGAGAGCCTACCTCAAGTATATACTGCTCGTCGATAGGATCCTTTTCGTCAAGAAGTGCCGAAAGAGGACGCGTCATATTCTCGCAGTCATCCATATCCACCGGTCTGTCATCGCGCTCGATAAGCACCCTGAGATAACGCAGAGCACCCTCCTTTTCGAATGTGACATCCCATATCCTCAGCCCGAGGCTGTCTGCTATGGGCTTCGCAAGGTCATACACTATGCGGACAGTATTTCCGCCCTTATTCTTAGGCAAATATGTTACCTCCATTCAAACGAAAAAGACCGGATCGCTCCAGTCTCTTGTCACCCTTTCTTTCTATACCGAATTATACCACAAACATGGCTCAAATGCAAGGGATTTCACATAAGCGCAGATCAAAATAAGCGTTTTACACAAAGGTGTGAGCCGACCGCACCGCATATCTGTTCAACAGTACAACAAATGCCGGCCGCATGAACGGTCGGCATATGCTGTGTTGTTGAAGTATCAGCGATCATGAGCCGGCGTATGCCCATTCTACTATCTGATCGTAGCTGTCATCGCCGTATTCTTTCCTGATCTCTTCTCCGTACATATTGAGGAAATGGGCGAGCTGCTTGTCTACATTTGCTTCATTGCTCGTTCCGTCCTCGTAAAGGGACAGACGTCTGAGGCTATCGGCGAAATACATCTCTATGAATGCCTTCCTCGCCTTGTCGGTATACTCGGGTCTGATGAAATACGTCCTGCCGTTTGTAACAAGTGCAAAGCATATACCGTCTTTGAGCGGTTCACCGCAGTATTCATTTGCGGTATGTCCCACAAGATCTCTGATATAGCCGGAATCCTGCACAGACGCAAGGCACTTTACCTCAATGCCGTTTTCATCTTTGACTTTATATGAATCAGGACCCGACATATTGCCGAGCATAGGCTCTTCACCGCTGACCCTGGCTGTCATCTCTATGCTGGCGATACTTACATTTCCGTTCGACATAAAGACATCGAGCGTCTTTCCGCCATCGGTCGGGATGCCGAAGCCGCAGGACTTCAGATAGGCGATGGTTTCTGTAAAGTCATCGCGCACCGTCATTTTTGTGTCGGAATCGCCGAAGGAGAGTTCATACACCTCCGCCATCGATCTGAGATACTGTTCCGACGGCATTGACATGATGTCGTTTTCAAAGTGCTTTATAAATTCATCCTCAAAATCGGAGGGCAGCGCCGAAAACTCAACAATGCTCGCACCGAAGGGGATCCTCTGATCATACTGATCATCAAATGATGTATCATGGAGCAGCGTGCTCAGCGTCACGGGAGACGCCTTTAACGACTTGTCCCATTTGCTGCGGTTCTCGATGTACTCATATGCTTTTTTGACAGTGCTGCGTGCACTGTTCACGCGCTTTTTCTTCATACACTCGGAGCCGTCGAGCTGTGAGAGCATATTGTACTGCTGATCGGTGATAAGGTACTCTCTCAGCATCCATCCTCCGCTCTTGAGCTTATAGAGCACGCGGTAGCGGTTATGGCGAGAATTATCGTAATACTCGTCCCATTCATTGTCGCCGTTAAATTTTTTGATATCTTCCACTACGCTCTTGTGCAGATCATGGATGACCTGAAGATCCTCACGGTCGGTCACGCAGGTAAGCGTATCGATATTGGTGTACGAGAACATACTGCCGAAATCGTTCGTCTCATCCCTGACGCTCATGCCGTTATAGCTGATATATGCACGGCTTATCGCTGACACTGCAGGAACACGCTTTGCTGCGCCGAAAGAGCCTGTAGCATCTATCACAAACATGAGCAGGAAGCATCCGACTGTGGTTATCACATATGCTATGGCGCTCTTATGGAAGTTCTTGAAGCCTCTGTTCCTGATGACAGAGGACACGAAGTAGAACACCGCTGTAAATATTATGACAGGAACGATAAAATCATCTTCGATATTCACAAAGAGGAATATCACGGATATAAGCACCATCGTCATGACGATATAATAGAATATATCATATACGATGGGCTTGCCCGTATCCTCCGCCTTGCGGTGGCGGTATATCAGGAATGCGATCACGCCGTAGAGCACGCTCACAAAGAATGTGGTGACCGCCCATGTACCGAAGCTGATGAAGGTAGACTGCATCTCGCCTATCATGGGCACTACAAGTATCATAGCACCCGCAGGTGATGTGAACGGTATAATGAACTGGATGTAGAAATCGCCCTCCATACCCGATACGCCCTCACACAGGCTGGAGATGACTATTGCCGCCATACCGGGTATAAGTCCGTTGAGGAGAAGCGTATACACCAGACTTTCGAGGAGAGAGCCGCAGCACGACATAACGAGCACAGTCAGCATGAAATAGATGATCATCATGATAAACAGTGCCACCGCGCTCTTTGCGATATACGGCGTCATTTCCGCAAAGTAGTTCCCTATGTTGCCGTCGGGATCAGGCTTCCCGTCACAGACAGCACGGCCGACAAAGAGCAGCAGGAACGTCATCACGACGGATATGAGATACGGCACGAGATAGATTGTGAGACCCGAAAGGAGGTCTGAGACAAATCTCTGTGACGAGCTCATAGGAAGGGACAGCCTCATGTCCACTTCCGTCTTCTTATACAGATAAGGCATACAGTTCACTGCGCAGGAAATGCCCATCAGGCACGCAGCTGCCACAGTGAGGATTGATATAACTGCATACATCTCTGCAGACTCGCCGAAGCCATCGTTGTATCCGGATATGAGGACTATCATTATCATGGGCATGCCAAGCAGATGAAGCACGGTGAGCACTATCATCATTTTAAGGTTACGCTTGGTCTCTGCGAACCAGTTGTGCAGCATCTCACGGGAGAAGAAATTCATCCCCGCCGATGCAGGCTTTATCGTATCGGTCATATTGATCCCCCTGTTCCCTTGTTCATCGGATGCCGCTCGCATCATAGCCCAGGCCTTCCATCTCATAGATGAATATCTCTTCAAGCGTCATGGGTATGATGTCAAAGAGAGTGGGCTGCTTGTCGGCGAATGCCGCCCTTATCTCCTCTTCGCTGCCCTTGATGATAAGATAGTGTATCGAACCGTTCCTGCTGTAATGGAGTATGCCCGGAACTGTGAGATCCTGCTCGGTATACTCTGCGGGGAATGCCGCCTGCACCTTATGGATATTGCCCTTGACAGAATCAAGGTCGCGGCTGAATACTACCTTTCCGCCGTGTATGAGTGCGACTGCATCGCACACCTCGTTTATCTCGCCGAGATTGTGGGAGGATATGACCGTTGTGAGCTTCCTGTCTATCATCGCATCCACAAGCATACGGCGGACGATTATCCTCATGGTGGGGTCAAGCCCGTCGAACGCCTCATCGAGCAGCAGATAATCCGCTCCCGATGCAAGTCCCGTTATAACTACCGACTGGCGCTTCATACCCTTAGAGAAGGTGTCGAGCTTCTTGTTCAGCGGGAGCTTTACCTTATCCGCAAGCTCGTTGAACACCTGATCTGAGAATTTCGGATAGAAACCCTTGTAATACTCGCGCAGGCTGCCGAGAGTGAATTTGCCGAACTGCACCGTCTCATCGTTTATGAAAAATACTTTCTGCTTGAGAACGGGATTGTCATAGACGGGCTGACCGTCTATCAGGACTTCTCCGCCGTCATTTCTGTATACACCCGTGAGCAGACGCAGTATAGTGGATTTGCCCGCACCGTTGGATCCGAGCAGCCCGTATGCTGTGCCTTCGGGTATGGTAAGATCAACACCGTTTAACGCAGTAAAGGAGTCAAACTTCTTCACCGCCTGTCGAAGCTCTATCATGTGTCCTGTCCCCCAATCTCATTTATCACATCGATAAGCTCATCCTTCATAAGCCCCTTTTCGATCGCAGTCTGAGCAGCAGCGCGGAACTCATCCCTTGCGGCCTGCTTTATACCGCTCAGATCATCGGCAAGAAATGTGCCTCTGCCGGGGACTGAATATATCAGACCATCCTTTTCAAGCATCATATATGCCTTGGACACGGTATTGGGATTTATGCCGAGATCCCTCGCAAGCTCTCTTACCGAAGGTATGCGGTCTCCGGAATTGAGCACACGCCTGGATGCAAGCCCTGCGATACCCCTGTAAAGCTGCTCATAGATCGGTGTTCTGCTTTGCAGATCTATATCGAACATATGCGCTCCCTTGCCTTTCCTGAATTGTACTAACTCTTATAGTACAATTATAACACATATGACAGCTTTGTCAATACACGCCAAAGCATAAAAGTACACAAAATCGTGCTGATTAATTGTATACTTTTATTATATCCACCCTTGCAAAATACATAATAAAGTGTTATAATAGATTTTCAGCTAAACCTCAAATACAGTATATGGAGATGTGGCAATGGACAGGATATCATTCTTCCGCGATCTGGCTATAATAATAGTATCGGCAAAACTCTTCGGTCTGCTGGCTCAGAAGCTCAAAGCCCCGCAGGTAGTGGGTGAGATAATAGCAGGACTGATAGTAGGCCCCTGCTTTCTGGGACTGGTGGGACAGTCGGACTATCTTTCACTGATAGCAGAGATAGGCGTGGTCATGCTGATGTTCTCGGCAGGACTTGAGACCAATCTGAAAGACCTGATACGCACAGGCCCAAAGGCTTTCATAACGGCATGTGTGGGCGTATTCGTCCCCCTTGCGGGAGGCACGCTGCTGTATATTCTCTTCTACGGGTATGACGGCATAGGCACGGAGCATTTCTTCCGTGCACTGTTCATAGGAACGATAATGACTGCCACATCTGTGGGAATAACCGTACAGACGCTCAAGGAGCTGGGACATCTGAAGGGCGAGATAGGCACGCTGATAACCAGCGCTGCCATAATCGACGATGTTATAGGCATAGTGGTGCTCACCTTCGTTATCAGTCTGCGCTCCCCGGATTCATCGCCTGCGGCAGTAGTTGGCAAGGTGCTGCTCTTCATCGTGATGAGCGTATGCATAGGCTTCATAGCATACTACATATTCAAGCTGATGGACAAGAAGTACCCCCATCAGAGAAGGATACCCATACTCGGTCTTGCGCTGTGCATGTTCCTTGCATTTGCTGCGGAGGAATTCTTCGGCATCGCGGATATCACAGGCGCATATGTCGCCGGACTTATTCTGTGCAGCCTGCAGGATTCGGACTATATCGCCCGCAAGGTGGACATAAACTCGTATATGATATTCGGCCCGGTATTCTTCGCAAGCATAGGTCTCAAAACAACGTTTACCGGATTTAGCTCCGAGCTTCTGCTTTTCTCCGTGGGATTTGTATTAATGGCACTGCTGACTAAGGTGATAGGCTGCGGCCTTACCGCAAAGCTGCTCGGTGAGAGCACACGCGATAGTCTCAAGGTCGGCGTGGGAATGATGACAAGAGGAGAGGTCGCACTTATCGTGGCGCAGAAGGGTCTTTCCGTAGGGATGCTCGACGCGGAATATTTCGCGTGCGTCATAGTTCTGATAATAGTATCGAGCGTATCCGTGCCGATCATACTCAAGCTCCTGTACAAAGGTGAAACGCCAGAGCCTGTACCCGCTCACTGATAATGACATCGCCCGACCATTGTATGATGGTCGGGCGATATTTATACTGCATCGACACCGCTGCACTTTGGCACGGTATCTATAGAACCGTCGGGATTATATCGGAACTCTGCTACACATACGCTTCGATGGAAAAGATTTCCGCCGGGGAGCTCTCCCGTATGGTAGAACAGGTAATTATGCCCCTT
>JAFPPJ010000317.1 GCA_017410745.1 Oscillospiraceae bacterium | reverse complement strand
TCTATATTGGAGTACACGCCCGTGTCACCGAAGTTATGCCACAGTCCCAGCGATACTGCGGGGAGCATAAGCCCGCTGTTGCCGCATCTGTTGTACTGCATCCTGTCATATCTCTTATCGTTCGCTGTATACATATTCTGCCTTCCCCCGGGTAAGACCCGGTGCTATTCCGTTGATGTTTGCCTTCGAATCGGTCTCATTTGCGACTCGGTCACTTTCATCAGCACAAGAATTTTTCTGTGCGAATGGGCAGTGCCCGGTGCCATGTCGTTGAATATTGCCTTCAAATTGGTCTCGCTTGCGGCTCGGTCACTTGCAACTCACAGCATGAGACCGGCTGATATGATTATACTAAATTGACCGCACTTTGTCAAGCGGTCGCCAAGGACGGCTGCCGTCCGATAATTACTAATTACTGATTCCCCTGCCTTATGCATTAACGAAGATATATCTTACGCCAATGGTCTATCAGATTCAGGTAGCCCTGCTCCATTCTATCAAGGTCGGGCTTCTTCTCGCTCATGATCTCCCACAGGAAGCCCACTGCGGCATAATAGATAGTGCGGTACATCATCTCAATATCGAGCCCCTCTATGAACTCCGATGGGTCTGCCCGCATCATATGGAACTTTATCGCATCACCCGAATGCATATCCTCTATACGCTTTATATCCTCTTTCAGCTCCGGTGCATTCTCAAAGTATCCTTTCATCTCGAAAAGCGCCATCTCGGGATACTGCCGCATCTGCTCTATCCTCATCCTGAGTCCCGTTTCGAGCATATCGAAGAAGCCGCCCTCACAGCCGATGTCCTGCAGAAGCTCCTCGTTCAAACGGGCGCAGTAGCCGGCAAGATACAGATAAAGTTCCTTTTTGTTCCTGAAATAGTAGAACAGCAAAGACTTGCTTATGCCCGCCTCGGATGCGATCTCATTCATGGGACTTTTCTTATACCCGTTCCGGGCGAACACCCTGAGTGCGGACTTTATTATCTTGTCGCGCTTTTCCTCCGGCAGGGAGAAAAATGCATCATTCATCGTATCAGCCTCCCGTCCTTGTCCGTCCTGCGCAGATACTCCTCTATCACGGGATATGCCTCATCAAAGCGCAGGGGGAGCCCGTGTCCGCAGGCAAGCATTTTCGGGGACAGCTTCACTATCCGTTCGAGGGAGCGGCGCATGAGCCCCGGGCTCACCGCATTCGGGCATATATCGGGGCGCTTCCACAGGGCGGTGAAGGCATCGCCGCAGTAGAGCACGCCATTGCTGTACACTCCGCAAGAGCCGTAGGTATGCCCGGGCAGCGGCACTATATCCGCATCATAGCCCATCCTGCGGAGCAGCGAGCGATCCTTCCCGAAGATGTCCGCCGTATACGCGGGACTGCGCATCAGCCCGCCGCCGACTGTCATTAGTCTATTGCGCGGGGCATATTTCGGCATAGTGGGCTTTAGTCTCTGCGAGAGGAAATTCTGCCGCAGCGTGCTGTCCCTCTCGCTCAGAAGTATCCGTGCGCCCTTACGCTGAAGCTTTGCCGCATTATAGTCATGATCCACATGGGCATGGGTAAGGAAGACCTGTCTTATGTCATATCCTGCGAGCCATTTTTCCATACCGCCCCATATCTGCGGCAGACCCGTGTCTATCAGCATATCGCCGCGTTCGCCCCTTATCACATAGCAGGTCACGTCACACTGCGCATAATAGAGTATATCATCGCCGATAACT
>JAFPPJ010000316.1 GCA_017410745.1 Oscillospiraceae bacterium | reverse complement strand
TGTACCGCGCAAAGCATCCAGTATATGCTGACGGGCTCACGGTGTTCTGATGCAAGGGAATAGATAAAGCTCAGCATTTCCCTTGCCTCGGATGAGGCAGCTCCCTGTGCGGCGATATCGTTTATCACTGCCTCAAGGTCAGCGGCAAATCTGTCATGGCAGGGATCGTCGGCGGGCTTGCTTCCCATTCCGAAAAGACCGTCTGTCGGCTTCTTTTCACGTTCGAGCCGTTCTGCTTCGGCGATATATCCCGAAGCTGTCTCCTGTATGCGTTCAAGTCCTGTCATTGGCTGTCATCCGTTTCTGTGTCCGTTTCTGCGGCTTCGGCGGTATTCGCAGCGGCCTTCATATCCGAGCGCCACCGCAGGAATATATATACTCCGAAGGCGGCTGCTATGAGCATGAACAGTATGCCGAGCGTGTGGGAGAGTGCGGCGGACATGGTGGTATCCTGCGCACAGAATATCTTGTATCCGAGGTAGCCGATATAGCCTGCCACCACAGCACGAAGCACGGCAGCCTTGCCCGCCTTCGATGATATGTCGGGATCGTATTTATTCATGTTGTCTCCTTATCAAATGAAAGCGGAAGATAAGCTCTTCCGCTTTCGTATCAAAGCTGTATCATCAGCCTGCCTTACCGGTCTTGTGGTTGGATACAACGTCGAAGATAACTGCTACGAGAAGAACAGCGCCCTTTACGACGTACTGCCAGTTGTTGTCAAGACCTATGATCGACATGCCCTGGTTGATGACACCGAGGAGTATAGCGCCGACCATGATGCCGGGTACTGTACCGCTTCCGCCGTATGCAGAAGCACCGCCTATGAAGCAGGAGCCGATAGCATCCATCTCGAAGGAGTTACCGGTATCGCCGTTTACGGAGCCTATGCGGGCTGCTATGAGCAGACCGGAGAGACCTGCCAGGAGCGACATGGATGTATAAGCCATGAAGTATACCTTCTCGGTGTTGATACCGGAGAGCTTGGTAGCCTTCTCATTGCCGCCGACAGCGTAGAAATAACGTCCGAATGCGGTCTTGGATGTGATGAATGCGTAGATGAGAACTACTGCTATTACCCACAGTGCCATAACGGGGATGCCCTTGTAGTGAGCGAGCTTCCATGTGTAGTAGAGTACCAGCACGTCGATGACTGCTATCTTGCCGAACTCGGATAATGCCGAAGCCTGCTTGTAGCCCTTCTTTGCCTTGCTGCTGCGGCTGTATGCGGTATAAGCCACGAGGCCTGCTGCAACGAGTATTCCGACTATGAATGCCGACCACTTGACATCACCGTCGATTCCGGGTACGGTGATGTAGGATGCGAAGATGTCAAGGAAGGTCTTGCTGTTGGTGCCGTCTACATTGGGGATGGAGATGGTCTTTGAGCCGAGTATCGCACGGCCGAGACCTCTGAAGAGGAACATTCCCGAAAGGGTGCAGATAAACGGCGGGATATGCACATTACCTATCCAGAAGCCCTGCCATATGCCTATCAGTACGGAGAGTGCGAGGCATATGATGATAACGAGTATCGCGGGAAGATTGGTATTTGCGAGGAGCTGTGCTGCTATAGCACCTACGAGACACACCGTCGAACCTACCGAAAGGTCGATGTTGCCTCCTGTGAGGATACACATCAGCATGCCGCATGCCATGACGAGCACATAGGCATTCTGAAGGAGAAGGTTGGAGAGATTCTGCGCAAGGAGCAGTTTTCCGCCGGTGAGAACTGCAAACAGTATAAATACCACGACCAGCGCAATGACCATGGTATATTTTTTCAATAAGGTCTTAGCGTTCATAATGCATTACCTCAGCTTTTCTTATCGGATTGAAGGATAGCTGCCATTATCTTTTCCTGGCTGGCTTCGGATGCGGGCATCTCTGCGACCATGTGCCCTTCGTTCATGACATATATACGGTCGCACATACCGAGAAGCTCGGGCATCTCGGATGAGATCATGACAACGGACTTGCCCTGTGCCACGAGATCGTTCATGATGCAGTATATCTCGTACTTGGCGCCGACGTCTATGCCTCGCGTAGGCTCATCGAGGATAAGCACCTCGGGGTCTGCGAACATCCATTTCGAGAGGAGCACCTTCTGCTGGTTGCCGCCCGAAAGATTGCCCACGCTCTGCTGTACAGACGGAGTCTTGGTGCGCAGCTTTGCCTTGTAGTCCTCGGCAACTGCATTCTCCTTGTCAACATCTATGATGCCGTTGTTGCACACCTTCTCGAGACGTGCCATCGTATTGTTCTTTGCGATAGATTCGGAGAGGATAAGTCCGTTGCCCTTGCGGTCTTCGGTAACATACGCAAGGCCTGCTTCTATGGCTTCACGGACGGTCTTGAGTTCTTTCCTGCTGCCGTCTATCTCAAGCTCGCCGCTGACATCCGTGCCGTATGATCTGCCGAATATGGACATCGCAAGCTCCGTGCGTCCTGCGCCCTGCAGTCCGGAGAAGCCGACGATCTCGCCGCGGTGAACATTGAAGGAAACGTTATCAACGACCTTCTTTTCCGTATATATGGGATGATGGACTGTCCAGTTCCTGACCGCCATTCCCACCTTATCGCTGACATGATGCTCGCGCGAGGGATAGCGGTCGCTGAGTTCACGTCCTACCATTCCCTTGATTATGCGGTCTTCATCAATGTCATGATTTGCGTTGTCGATGGTCTCTATGGTAGAGCCGTCACGGACTACCGTGATCTTGTCGGCAACATAGGATATCTCATTGAGCTTATGGGATATGATTATCGAGGTCATGCCGTCCTTCTTGAAGCTGAGAAGGAGGTCGAGCAGCATCCTTGAATCCTCTTCATTAAGGGAGGAGGTAGGCTCGTCGAGAATGAGCAGCTTAACGTTCTTGCTCAGCGCCTTAGCTATCTCGACAAGCTGCTGCTTGCCTGTGCCTATGTCCTTGATAAGTGTGGTAGCCTCTTCCTTGAGACCTACCTGACGCATATGCTCCTCTGCTTCGTGATAGGTGCGATCCCAGTCGATGCCGAATCTGCCTATGCGCTCATTGCCGAGAAACATATTCTCGCCTATGGAGAGCTCGGGTATCAGAGCGAGCTCCTGATGTATGATGACTATGCCCTTTTCCTCGCTGTCGTGCAGCGTGCGGAACTGGCATTTATCGCCGTTATAGATTATATCTCCCGTGTACGAGCCGAAAGGATAAGTGCCGCTCAGCACATTCATGAGAGTCGATTTGCCTGCACCGTTCTCACCAACGAGAGCGTGTATCTCGCCTCTCTCGACACGCAGATTGACATTATCCAGTGCCTTTACACCGGGGAATTCCTTGGTTATATTCTTCATTTCGAGAATGATATCAGCCAAAGCAACCCCTCCTTATCTGTAGTCGTTTGACATATGTCAAAACCTAAAAACAGCAGGGTGGGCAATGCCCGCCCTGCTGTATCCCTATGATCTTAACAAAGCGTGTTGTGTTGATCAGATGGTGTTATGTCATCAGGTCGTGGAAGCTGTGGACTCAAGGTACTTGTTGTCAGCATCCCACTTGTAGAGACCGGTGTCAACGAGTGTCTGGAGGCTGTCCTTGGTGATAACGTAAGGAACGAGAAGGAAGGAAGGAACTACCTTGACATTGTTGTTGTAGGACTCGGTATCATAGGAGCACTTTACGGAGAGACCGTCTGCAAATGCCTTGTCAGGGGTCTGACCTGCGAGTATTGCCTTGGAAACTTCGAGTGTAACGCCTGCCTCATCGGAAACGTTCTTGTAAACGGTCATTGTCTGGATGCCGTCAACGATGTTTCTGAGGTTAGCGATATCGCCGTCCTGACCGGTAACTATGGGAGCGTTGCCGCCTGCATAGTCAGAGGTGATAGCCTGTGCTACGCCGAGAGCGGTGGAGTCGTTGGAGCAGAGTGCAACATCGAGGATAGTGCCGTCGGAATAGTAGGAAGCGAGAGTGTTCTGCATATTCTCGAGAGCGGTATCGGTAGACCACGAAGGAGTAGCCACCTGCTCGAATGTGGACTTGCCGGAAGGAATAACGAGCTTGCCGGAGTCGATGTAGGGCTTGAGGGTATCGAATGCGCCGTTGAAGAAGTAGCCTGCATTGTTGTCTGCGGGGTCACCTGCGGTGAACTCGATGTTGAAGGTCTTGTCGGTGCTGTCGAGGCTGAGCTGGTCGCGGACGAACTCGCCCTGGAGCTTACCAACGGTGTAGTTATCGAAGGATACATAGTAGCTTACAGCGTCGGTATCCATGATAAGACGGTCATATGCGATAACAGGGATGTTAGCGCTCTTGGCATCGCCAAGTGTCTGGGAAAGAGTAGAACCGTCGATAGCAGCGATAAGGAGAAGGTCTACCTTATCAGCGATCATGGACTGGATGTCGTTGTTCTGCTGGTTGGTATCATTATCGGAATACTTGAGCTCTACCTTGTAGCCGGCAGCCTCAAATTCCTTCTTGAGGTACTCACCGTCACGGTTCCAACGCTCGAGGGACTTTGTGGGCATTGCTATGCCGACAGTCTTTCCGCCTGCGTCAGAAGTAGCTGCTGCGGGAGCATCGGTAGATGCGGGAGCTGCGGGAGCAGAAGCAGGTGCGCTGCTGTTTGAGCATCCTGCAAGGGAAGCACCCATTGTCAGTGAGAGAAACGCAGCTGCTACTCTCTTATTCATTGTCTTCATATACTTTTCCTCCTTTATGTCGTACGAAACTGTACACTTACGGCGGTCTGATCGCCTGTTATCGGGCATCTTTCCCCGACCGCCTATATTATTTTACCGCTTGATTGGTCATTTGTCAATATTTTTGTTTTTATGACAAAGTAATTTTGTTGTTTTTCACGATTTTCCGAAAAGGTTATGTGCATATTCCCTAATTTATTAATATTCTGTATATATATATTATAGCTTAATTCACAAGGGCTCTGTGATGTGTTTTATCGGTAAAATATAGGGGAATGCGGTCATGCTTCATCTTTGCCTGTCCGCCTGAATATTGCTGCAAGGACAGCACCCGACAGATTGTGCCATACGGAGAATATTGCACCCGGCACAGCTGCCATCGGCATAGCGGAGAATGCACTCGCAGCAAGTGCAGCTGCAAGTCCCGAGTTCTGCATACCTATCTCTATTGCAACAGCCTTTTTGCGGGGCATATCCATATGAAAGGCCGAGGCTGCAAGGAAGCCGAACAGATATCCGAGAAGGTTATGGAGTATGACGGCTGCAAATATCACTCCTGCTGCGGAGAGTATCTTTTCACTGTTGTGAGAGACTACGGAAGCTGCGATAAGGCATATAGCCGTGACGGATACCGCAGGGAGAACATCCTTCATCCGTTCCGCAAATTTCCCGAAAAAGCGGTTGACCGCAAGGCCGAGGACTATGGGTATCAGCACTACCTGCACGATGGACAGGAACATACCCGCACCCACCTCCACTGAGGTATGCAGGAAAATGTATGTGAGCAGCGGAGTCAGCACGGGCGAGAGCAGAGTGTTCACGCTTGTCATGCCGATGGACAGGGCGGTATCGCCTCCGGAGAGATAGGTGATGACATTGCTCGATGTGCCGCCCGGGCAGGTGCCCACGAGTATCATGCCCGCAAGCAGCTCTTCGTCAAGTCCGAACAGCTTGCCGAGTGCGAAGGCGAGCAGCGGCATTATCACATACTGTGCGGTGCAGCCTATTAGCATATCCTTGGGATGTCTGAATACTATTGTGAGATCCGAGGGCTTCATCGTCAGCCCCATACCGAACATGACAGCCATGAGAAGATAGTTTATCCAGCCCGTCTGTATCCACAGGCAGGATGCGGGAAGAAACAGAGCAAGCGCTGCAACGGCAAGCACGATCACAGCCATGTATCTTCCAATATATACGCTTATCTTTTTCATCGGATCACCTCCATGTCCATTATATCAATAGATGTGCTGCTTTTCAATTGAGCAATTTGCACAAGCCTGAAGCTGAAATTTCGTTATGCACACACCCGCGTATCCATCAGTTCTGTTGTATTTGTCCGCATAATGTGTTAATATGTATAAAACGGACACTTGCGTGATGAGGGCGATGATATGAAAAAGACGGCGGTATTATTATCAGCGGCGATGGCAGTATTTTGCAGCGTGAATGTATGTGCGGACGGCGGATGGAAGGAGAGCTATGCATCGGTGCTGCAGGACAAGACCGATGAGGAGGGTGCGTTCTCGGTATATGACATAGACGGGGACGGTACACCCGAGCTTATCTATTCGGAAGGACGCTCTCACGGTGCACAGTGCGAGATATACACATACAGGGGCGGGAAGGCTGTGAAGATAGATGAAGCGGGTTCGTCCGGCGTATGCTCGTGCATCCCGCAGAAGCACTATCTCAAGAGCAGCTATGCGGCAGGCGGAGAAGTCATAGTATCTTTCTATACGATAGAGGACAACAGTCTCAGACAAGTCATGACTTTTTTCAACGATGAGAATACGGGACTTGAAGGTGAGAAGGAGTATCGGATAAACGAAGAGAAAGTGAGCAAAGAGGAGTACTACAAAAGATACAGCGAGACGGGCAGCGATTCTGCGGTATCCCTCGGACGCAGCTATCCCCTTGGCAGTGACAGTATCGGATATGCGGTGACGGGCACGGACAGCTATGAGGATGCATATGCAAGGCTCCTGCGGGACAAATACACGCAGGTGTATGATAATGATGTGTTCTCACTGATGGATATCACGGGTGACAAGATACCCGAGCTGTTCGTGAGGAATGACACAAGCACCGATATATATACCTTCTCCGACAGCAGGGTGCAGTACATGGGCAGCGAATCCCTGTACCTCATGGGCACGGGAGATGCGAAATATTCCTGCGGGCTGAGCGGTGATGTGCTGGTCATGCATTCAAAGCGGGGCAGGGCTTCGTCCTATTCGTTCTTCAGTATGAAGGACGGTGTGCTTTGCCGTGAGAAAAGCTTCAGATGCGGATATGACTATGACAACGCGGCAGTGTATATGATCGACGGCAGAGAGGTATCGCGGACAGAATACAGGACAGCACTGAAAAAGTATACAGGCATGAGATTCAGAAGGACATCGGCAGAGTATCCGCTCAGTGAGAGCGGCATCGAAAAGTTGGGAAAAGGAGGACAAACAGAATGAAAAAGATAACATCAGCCGCAGTCTGTGCAGCAGTGATCGCATCGGGTATATTTAGTACCGGAGTATCCGCGGATACGGGCTGGAAGGGCGCATATGAGAAATACCTGAGAGAGAAGATGAATTCGTCGGAGGAGACCAGCCCTGAAAAGGGCTTTACGGTATGCGATCTTGACGGGGACGGTACGCCCGAGCTCATATATTCGCCGGGCACATGGCATGTGGCGACTTGTGAGATACTTACATACAAGGACGGGAAAGCGGTATCGGCAGGCGATGTGGGTGCATACGGCGAATGCTTCTATATGCCCGCAGAGGGACTTGTGTGCGGCGGCGACCTGCATATGGGCTATTCCATGTCCTACTATCTGAAACTGGAGGGCACCGAGCTGAAGACGGTAAAGTCATTCACCGATAACGGCGGCGCGTGTGAGTATCCCGAGGATATAGTCTATGAGATAGACAACAAAAAGGTCACGGAGAAGGAATACAACAGACAGCTTGCAGAGATGGACAAGTCCGGAAGTGTATCCCTCGGTCAGACATTCACTCTGTCTGATGAGAGCATAAAGTACGGCATAACGGGCGTATCGGACTATAAGAAGGCATATGCCGCATTCCTTGAGGAAATGTGCGAAAAAGATGCGGATTTCTATGACAGCCTCGGATATGAGCGGGTATTCTTTACGGCAGATATCATGGGCGATGATACACCGGAGCTGTTCGTGAGGACAGGCAGTACGACACAAGTGTATGGCTTTTCCAACGGGCGCATACAGAGCCTGCTCCGGGACGATACCTATGTATCCGGCGTGAATGACAAGAAATACAAGACCTGTATCTCGTCGGGCGGGAAATACCTCATGTTCGGATGCACGACGGACAAGACATGCGGCTATTCCTTCTACCGCATACATGACGGCTATCTCGAGCGCACCGCATATCTCAGATATGACAATGATATAATGACGGACAGGAAGCAGTGCACATACAACGGTATAAGAGTATCGGGCGATACATTCAACAAGGCGCTTGCAAGGTACAGAAAGCTGAAATTCAGGAAGACAGGCGATACATACGCTCTTGATAAGGCATCGATAGAAAAGGTGTTCGGATAATAGTGCTGTATGTTCAGCCTGCTGCAAATGAGTACCGGGTGGGTGCAGGCTCAGCCTGCTGTTCCGAGGATATGTCGGGTCTGATGCAAATGCATATCGGGTAAAAGTCGCCTTTGGCTTTGAGTTAGTGTAGTACAGCAGTCATAAAAGTGACCGAGCCGCAAATGAAAGGCTTAGCAGGCAAATATCAACGAGTTAGCAGCGGGCATGAAACGCATGGAACTGCACTGTTCTATGTTCCGAGGATATGTCGGGTCTGATGCAAATGCATACCGGGTAAAAGTCGCCGTTGGCTTTGAGTTGGTGTAGTACAGCAGTCATAAAAGTGACCGAGCCGCAAATGAAAGGCTTAGCAGGCAAATATCAACGAGTTAGCAGCGGGCATGAAACGCATGGAACTGCACTGTTCTATGTTCCGAGGATATGTCGGGTCTTAT
>JAFPPJ010000315.1 GCA_017410745.1 Oscillospiraceae bacterium | reverse complement strand
TTCCTTTTGAGCATCGGTCTGCCGAAGGTGTCGAAATATCTGCGGGAGAGCTCAATGCCGCTTATGTGCGGACGCTGCCCGCCGCAGGCATCCATCAGCTTTTCCGATACTATATCGTAAAAGCCGCATTTCCCCATATGCAGTTCTATCTCAGACAGGGATGCTTCATAGTAATGAGCGGCTTTGCTGTCGCCTTTCACTGTGCATATATCGCCCATTGCGGCAAGCGCTGCGCTGTAATGGAAGTCGGAGGGGGACATCCCCTCAAAGTAGAGAAGAGACTGCCTTGCATTCTCCTCTGCGGCGGACACATCGCCTGTATGAACAAGACAGACCGCAAGATTTGCCTGTGTTATGGCGATCTTCCGCTCATCGGAGAGTATCGCGAGGGCACAGCGAAGCTCATCGGCTGCCTCGGCAAATCTGCCCTCGTCCTGCAGCAGAAGTGCAAGATTGTTGTGATATGCGGGCAGATGCTCGGTATAGCGCTTTGCAAGGGGGGATATCCTGTCATATACCTCATGTGCCTTGTCCTGTATGGCGGCGGCACGGTATGCATTGGCAAGGTTGAGCAGCAATGCGGTATACTCCGCACTGTCATGCCGCTCCTGCGGGAAAAGCCTGTCCGCACGCTCTGCATAGTCCACTGCGGCGGAGGTGTCTCCGGTATCGCGGGAAAAGCCCGCAAGCTCGCCTAACAGATACAGCTGAGAGGGGACATCGCCCCTCTCTTCTGCAGCGGCAAGCTCCTGTCTCATATATTCTCCAGCTTCATCGAGCTTCGATGAACGAAGGAGCTCGTCTATCCTGTCATACATCGTATCATCGCTTTCTGCAGGGTCAGCTGAGCTTCTTTTCCTCGCTGTCTATCATGCTCAGAAGATCGTCTACGGATACCTTCTTGCGCTTTACTACGCGCTTCTTTACTACATGCTGCTTGGGAGGCTCCGGCCTTTCGCCCCTGACGGGCATATCGCTGACCGCATCCTGTACTATCTCTGCGGCTGTGGGAACTGTCTCGTGAACGGGCATCTCCGGTATCTCGGGGAGCTCGAAGGATATGCCGGAGGTGAGATCGTCCTTTTCATAGGATGGGATATCGGCAGCAGGTGCTTCGGTGATCTCCTCTGCGGGCTGCTCGGGTGCCTTTTCGGGCTCGGGTCTTATGCCCTTTGCAGCGTTGAGCGCATCGCCGATGGAGTTGAAGTATTCAAAGGGACTTGCATCCGCAGACGCATCAGTATCGGCGGTATGTGTATCCTCATAAGTCTCGGGTGAAGCTTCGGTGATCTCCTCTGCGGGAATTTCATCGGAAGGCTCTGCGGGAACGGTGAGCTCTTCGTCGGATATGCTGTCAAGTATGCTGTCCGCCTTCTTTTCAAGGGCATCCTCGAACAATGCGTTCTCCTCGGCTATACGGCGCTCCTCCTGATGAGAGCGAACCTCCTCGGTTATGCCATAGAACTCGCTCGCAAGTACGCTCCGGCTGTCACGGGGAGTTTCTGCGGGGGCTTCCTCAAATACATCCTGCTCCTTCTCCTCGAGCTTGACGTAGGTATCGTCGTCAAACAGGGAGAAGCCTGTCTTGGAGGGCTGTGATGAGAAGAATTCCTCGTCCTCTGCGAATATGTCTACAGCCTTGGGCATGTTCACCGCTTCCTCGCCGAATATGTCGGCAAGCGTGCCTGTGCGGATTATGCCGTCTTCTGGCATGAGCTCGCTGACGGGCTGGGGTATCTTCTCGTCATCGGATATCTTGTCGGAGGCAGAGCGGAATGACAGGTCGTCGGACTTGCCGCTCATGTCGGGCTTGTCGGTGGATGTGCTCTTGTCGATGGGGAGGAATGCCTCCTCGGGGTAGTCGTCGGAACGCATGATATCCTCGAGGTCTGCAAGGCTCACTGCTTCCTCATGGGTATGCTTGGAATTGACTATCTTTATGACCTGGAGTATGATTATGATAAAGCTGGGCAGTATAATGACTATCATTATGCCTGTGGTGGAGCGTGCGAACGTAAGGAGCTTGCCTAAGAACACCCATGTCTTTATCCCGGCTGCGATGATGTCCGACTGGGTGATGACGTGCACATCGTTCTCCGGGGCGGTGTCAAAATGCATGGTATAGTAGTTCTTGCCGTCCTCGTTGAGTATATCGACTATGCGGGCGACTACTATCTTATCGTCTATCCTGCAAAGCACCACATCCTGTGTCTTGGCGCTGCTGACTGCGCTCTTCTTGCCTATGACCGCACATCCGGTGGGGACTGCGGGCTGCATATTCACCGCCTGCGTCTGGTATACGGTGCTGCCGAAAATCTCTGCTGCTGTGCCCGTTTCCGAAAATGTGAAGTACAGAAACAGCATCCCTGCGATTATCAGTATCAGCAGAGCTATGACTATTATCTCTATTACAGAAAAAAACTTCGATCTTTTCTTCATCTATGTGACCCCCGGTACAAACAGGTGTTTCATTTTACAATACATATTCTATTATAACACACTCTCGGTGAAAATACAATTATTTTCTTTAAATTATTTTTATAAAAAACTATTGACATTTCCGGGGCTATGATGTATAATATCATAGTTGATGCTGGCATAGCTCAGTTGGTAGAGCAGCGCATTCGTAATGCGCAGGTCGCAGGTTCGAGTCCCGTTGCCAGCTCCATGAATGATCGCGCAGTCTTATGGCTGCGCGGCGTTTTTTTATATGATGCGGCGGTCAACGGTCAAGAAGGAATTTCCTTATGTTCATATGCTTTATACCGTTCTACGTCATTTCAAATTCAAATATCCGTGATCTTATCAGCTATAGCTTATAA
>JAFPPJ010000314.1 GCA_017410745.1 Oscillospiraceae bacterium | reverse complement strand
TCAAAGCTCCCGCAGGGCGGCACATCGGCAGTGTATTCCCTGCCGCCGAAGCGGAGCTTCACGGGTCTCTCGCCCGTCAGGGACGATATCATGAGATGTATGCGGCGTATGCCTTCGGGGGATATGCCGTCATATACCAGTGTGCCCGAATAGAAGGAGGAGCGCACATATTCCCTGCCGTCACGGGCACGGTATATGCGTATATGCTCATGGGAGTCAAAGTCCGCAGCGTCAAAGCGGTCGGCTCTTGCGGAAAGGGCATCGCCCTCGATGTCGAGCGTCCGTTCAAGGCGTATATCCGCAGAGGATGCACCCGCCATGAACACATATCTGCCGCCCTCCACGAACATCCTGTGCGCCCTTACATCGTATACCCTAAGGATATGACGGGGTATGCGCACATTGATCTCATCGGTGTGTCCCGCAGGTATATCCGCGCGGGCAAAGCCGCACAGCTTGCGTTCGGGACGGCTCAGGGCAGATGATCTCACGGTGAAGTATATCTGCACCACAGCGGTGCCGTCCCTGTCGGATATGTTCCTTACGGTGACTTTTGCGGTGATATCTTCGCCGTCGGGGGCAAATCCCATGTCAATGTATTCAAACTCCGCATAGGACAGGCCGTGCCCGAATGGGTAGAGCGGTGTCCCCTCAAAGTACATATATGTGCTGCCTGCAGTTTCTATATCATAGTCGAGTATATCCGGCAGGTCAAGCTCCGAGCGGTACCATGTCTCGGGCAGATGCCCCGACGGGTCGAAACGCCCTGTGAGCGCACCGCATACAGCATCGCCCAGCTCTGCGCCCGCATGGGATGTCCATACCACAGCCCTCGCCGCTTCGCTCTCCTTCACGACGGAGTAGGGATAGCCCGATACTATCACGAGTATAGTGTCGCACAGGGATGCGAGATGCTCCGTCATGCCCTGCTGCGGCTCAAGTGCCAGAGTGTCCCTGTCATAGCATTCCTTTGCATACTGTACGGGGTGATTGCCGGTGCAGTATATGACTGTGCCGCACCGTGCGAGAGCTGCTGCCCTGTCTCTGCCTGATGATACCGTGTCTATCGTGAAAAGGCAGTCATCCATGACGGCAGAGCGCTTTACATACAGTGTGCCGTCGGGTCTGACCGACAGGCGCATATGCATGAGGAAGTCCTCTATCACGGTCTGTCCGTAATGCTCCTTGAAATTCCATGTCTCCCTGGTGAACCAGTCATATATCGTCCGCCCCGCAAGACGTATCTCATCATCGCACAGTCTTACATAGCGCTTGTATTTCACAGAGAAAAGGTTCTTCCAGCCGCCGCCCCAGTGCTGCAGCTCGAACATCTCACTCTCGCCGGGGGTGCAGCTCACCGCGCGGACATTGCCGTCCTCATCCGCGCTGAGATACCTGCCGTCGGAGGTGCGGACGGTGACTATATCCCACAGGCTGTCAAAGGTCACATCGAAGCCCGCCGTCTCAAATCCCTGCCTGATGGATGAAGAGTATGAGAAATATCCCGTGTACCAGTCGCGCAGGTTCTCATCTGCAAGAGGGCCGCACACAGCGATGCGCTTTCTCCCCGTAAGAGGGAGTATGCCGTCATTCTTCAGCAGCACCACCTGCTCCTGTGCCGCTCTGCGGTTGATGCGCCTATGCTCCTCGCAGTCCACCACGCTCATGTTTATATGGGCAAAGGGGTCTTCGCCGTATCCGCCGATGATATGCCCGAGCCTGAGCCTTGCGGCGAGGGTGCGCCTTACGGAGCGGTCGATGTCCTCCATCGTGATAAGGCCGCGGTCAAGTGCATCCCTTGCCGCCTGATGCACCATGCCGCTCACATCGGTCATGACATCGCAGCCGCCGCGGAGCGAGCGTGCCACAGACTCCGCCATAGTGCCGCAGCACTTGTGTGCGGTCACGTTCTGTGATATGTCGCCGCCGTCGCTGACGGTGAACCAGAGCCCCCACTCATCTTTGAGTATGGTCTCTATATCCGGGTTCATCACAGCAGGCAGGCCGTTTATTTCGTTGTATGCCGCCATGATGCTGCGTGCGCCGCCGAAGCGTATCGCATTCTCAAAGGCCGCATAATAGTATTCATGCTTTAGTCGGGGAGGG
>JAFPPJ010000313.1 GCA_017410745.1 Oscillospiraceae bacterium | reverse complement strand
GCTCGACAAGAGCATCAAGGTGGGCACCCTTCTGGTAGTGGACGGCGCTATAAGGGACGAGGGCTTCTCCTATCACTACGCCCCGCCCGCACGGGTGATATATACCGACAAAAGAGTCACAGACCTTATCTGTGCAGAGATAGAGCGCCGCGGTGCACCATATATGCGCGGCCTTGTATGGACGACGGATGCCGTATTCCGTGAGACCGCCGACAAGGTGAGCCGCCGCCGCGAGGAGGGCGCTAAGATAGTGGAGATGGAGCAGGCGGGCTGTATAGCCGTCGCAAAGTTCCGCGGCTTCGACTACGGCGCGATAATATACGGCGGTGACGATGTATCCGGCAGCGAATGGGACGGCAGGAACTGGCAGACACGAAAGGGCATACGCTACGCACTGGTCGAGCTTTGCCGCGACCTTGTGTCTCTTATGTGAGCAGATGTCCGACAAGTCGCTGCGCTCCCCCTCTTGTAAATACTTCCAAATATTTGTACTAAAATTTGTATATATCAAACTGTTGACAGCGTTGTATATAACTGGTACAATAGAATAAAAGGGAGGTATCACCATGGACGACCAGAAGACCGAAAAGAAGGGGACGGGCGGACGCACCCCCGTATCCGAGGAGCATAAGAAGGAAGTACACAGACGCAACAACGTCAAGTGGGACAGGGCTAATATGCGCTCCCTCACCTGCCGTATGCGCACCGAGGAGGCTAATATATTCAAGGCATTCTGTGCCGAGAACAACACCACTCCCGGCCGTGTGCTCAAGGATTATGTGCTCAGCATCATAAAGGAATACAGCGGCGAAGGCAGCAATTGAGCCGTATTCGCCCGTGCCCGCATCCCATATCCGGGATGCGGGCTTTTTCATATCCTGCGCGGCTGTATCCTATTCGGCTGACGGTTATTGACCGTACAACTTTTAGAGGTGCTTTGTGATATCTGCACAATCAAAGGGTATGCAAATTGATATAAAACGTATAAATTTTATTACAATCTTCAAAGTTGTATTTACAAATCCATTCTCATATGATATTATACAGCCAAATAAATTACGGCTCAGCCCTTAGAAGGAGGTTCTGCATGGAGGATTACAAATACCTTGCCATAGTGGAATGGGTAAAGAACTACATAGCAGAAAACAACCTCAGACCAGATGACAGATTTCTCACCGAGAAGGAGCTTTGCTCCATACATAATGTCAGCAGACAAACGGTGAGGCAGGCTCTCACGGAGCTTGAACGGGAGAACGTGATATGCCGTATTAGAGGCAGCGGCACATTCGTCAAGGGCCGGCCCGTGCGCAAGGGCACGACAGGCAGTGTCGGCATCATATCCACATATTTCAGCGACTACATATTCCCGCACATACTCACGGGGATAGAGGGCGTGCTCAACGATGCAGGCTTCCCTATGCAGCTCGCCACCACACATGACCTTGTAGCAGAGGAGACCAATGCGCTCAAGAGCATGATAGGATGCGGCGTGCAGGGGCTCATAATCGAACCGTCGAAAAGCGCACTTCCGAACCCCAACACGGAGCTTTACCATGAGATACGCCGGAGCAATATCCCCGTCGTATTCTTCAATGCGAAGTATCCCTGGGCAGACTTTCCCTGTGCTGCGATGAACGATGTGACCGCAGGCAGGATAGTCACAGATCATCTCTTCGAGTACGGGCATACCAAGATATGCGGTATATTCGTGCTCGACGACATACAGGGACACAAGCGCTACCAGGGGTTCATGGACAGCTTTCTCTCACACGGCAAGAAGGATGCAGAGAAGAACGTGCTGTGGTATCAGACATCGGGCATGAACGAGCTTTTCACCTACGGGAAAAAGCAGCTGCTCGACAGGCTTTCGGGCGCTACCGCTGTGGTATGCTACAATGACCTGCTTGCGGTCAATCTCCTGCGCTTCTGCAAGGAGAACAAGATCCGCGTGCCGGATGATCTGTCCGTAGTCGGCATAGATGATTCTAAGTATTCATCACTGTGCGATGTGCCGCTGACTACCGCAAGACATCCCCACAACGCACTCGGCAAGGCGGCAGCAGAGATGCTGCTCGAAGGAATATCCTCGCCCGGCACTCCCCTGAAGGATATGATATTCGAGCCCGATCTCGTGATAAGGGATTCCGTGAGAGACCTTAGGCGGAAAGGGCACTGACAGACACGTAGAAGACGCGTACGCATGCGTATGTAATCGTTTTACATACCTGACGGTGTATACCAATCGGAGAAAAAATGAATACAGAAAAGCATAACCTGAGCAGTATAAGAAAGCCCGATCATGCTAAGATCGAGGCATTGCTCAAAAGCGGATGTACGGACAACTGCCGCAGCGAGCTTGAGAAGATCCTGGATGATATCCGTTTTTTCGAGATACAGTCGCATATGCTGAGACTGTATGTATCTATGGATATATTCGTTGCCGCACGCAGCTTCTGTGAGGAGATAGGCATAACCGAGGAGCAGCTCACAGAGCGGTTCGGCACGATCGAGGATATAGAGCCGAGGCTCAGCACTGCCGAGAGCATCGCAGAATGTCTTTGCGATGTGGTGGAGCAGTGCATAAAATGGCGCATCAGCGCCGCACACACCAGCAAATGCCGTGTGATATCCGTTGTTACGGACTATATCGAACACAACTATATGAGCTATGATATCTCACTTAGCACTGTCGCCGATGCGGTAGGGCTGAGCCCGTCATATCTCAGCGCACTTTTCAAGAAGGAATGCGGCAGGAACCTGTCGGAATACCTTACTCTCGTGCGGATACACCGCTCGCAGGAGCTGCTGTGCTGCACATCGAAGATGGTATACGAGATAGCCTATGATGTGGGGTTCCACGACTACAAGTATTTCAGTCAGATATTCAAGAAGTACACGGGGCAGACCCCGCGCGAATACCAGACCCGCGCAAACGCTGCAGGATAGACTTCCCGCACATTACAAAAGATGTACTGTACATCTCCACGATGATTTGTACAAATCCAAAAATATTAAACCTTTACAGTAAGATTTTTAGTATATTTGTTTGTACAAATTTATTATAATGATTATGGTGAATGACCGGTGAGGCTACCGGTGTAATCGTTTTAACGAACGAAAATAAATGGAGGGAAAATCAATGAAAAGGACAAAGAAATTATTCTCAATGCTCACAAGCACACTGCTCTGCACATCCATGCTCGCAGCCTGCGGACAGTCGGCACCCGCATCGAGCAGCTCACCCGCTGCACCTGCTGCTCCCGCAGCTACCACCGCAGCAAGCGGCTCCTCGGGCAAGATCAAGGTCGGCATCATCAACAACGACCCCAATGAGTCCGGCTACCGTACCGCCAATGACAAGGATCTTCAGGCTACATTCTGCGAGGCAAACGGCTTTGATGCCTCCTTCGCATACAGCCTCAAGAACGATGAGCAGATAACCTACGCTCAGAAGTTCATACAGGATGAAGTGGATTATCTTCTCCTCTCCGCTGCTGATACAGCAGGCTGGGACACCGTTCTCAAGGATGCTCAGAACGCAGGCGTCAAGGTCATCCTCTTTGACCGCACGATAGACGCTGATGAGAGCCTTTATGAGGCATCCATCGTATCGGATATGGCTAAGGAAGGCCAGACCGCTGTTGACTGGCTCAAGGGTCAGAACCTCGACAAGTACGAGATAATACATCTCCAGGGCGTTATGGGCTCTGCTGCACAGAAGGGCCGCTCCGCTGCTCTTGATGACACAGCAAAGGAACTCGGCTGGGATATCGTTACTCAGCAGACAGCTGAATGGAACGCTGAAAAGGCTCAGCAGATCGTTCAGTCCGCTATCGACTCCGGCAAGTCCTTCAACGTTATCTATGCAGAGAACGACGATATGGCAAAGGGCGCAGTTGCTGCTCTTGACAAGGCTAATATCTCCCACGGCGTAGGCAAGGATGTCATCGTTATGGGCTTTGACTGC